>CALXFL010000147.1 GCA_944387515.1 uncultured Clostridia bacterium | reverse complement strand
TCTCCAGTGGCGCTGGCAGTGACAGCGTGTTTTGCCTTGGTACTGGCAGGACGTGACTGGATTCAGCAGCCTCTCAATGCTTCTATTCCTGCAACTGAGTCTTCCGTGACGGCTGTGGAGCCGGAATCGGAGCCCGCATCCTCTGCAGAGGAGAGCGGAGAATCCGCCGTATCGACACCTGTACCGGAAAGCAGTGAATCTGCCGGGGAGTCTTCTTCGGTTGTTTCTTCGGAGGAAAATACAGAGGTCACGTCTCCTTCTGTGGAGACCAATGAGCCGGTGAGTGAGCCAGCTGTCTCCCTTCCGGAGCAGGGAAATGATATTTCTCAGCCAGAGGAACCGGAATCTGACAGCACAGAAGAACCTGAGGAACCGGCAGAAACTGGTTATGAACAGGCCTATGAGGCGATTCAGCGCTCTGTGGATCCACAGGTATCGGATAACCGGTATGAGACTGGTGTATTGTCTGCGGGTATCAGTGCCGATGGCCTGCATACCAGCAATGAAAAAAGCATTATTACAGCCTATCAGGATTATTTCTATATTTCCCGACAGAACAGCAGCTATATCGCCATTGTACAGGGCGGTGCAGACGGTGAGAAGAAGGGCACCTTCCAGGTGACCTTTGAAACTCCTGAGATTGAAGGGGCTGTTCCTGGTAAGCCAGCTATTACTGGCTGTGAGGTAGTAAATGGCCGGTTGTTCGTAGCGGGCACCATCTCTTATTCCCGTGATGGCAGTCATTTCCGTACCGTTTCGGCAGTGACTACCTACGATTTGGAAGATCCTACCAATCCCAAACTGATGACCACAACGGCGCAGGATGGTGTTATGGTGGGGTTGAAACAGGTGGACAGCTATCTCTATCTGTTCAGCCGGTATTATCCCAATTCTTCGGCTGCAGCAGAGGATGTAGATGACTATGTACCCCATCGGTATATCAACGGGGAAACCTTCCTGGTACCGGCAGAAGACATCCGCTTCAGTGAAGGCGGAAACGGCACCTATATTGTCGCCACAGCCTACAACAGCAAGAACCCTTGGGATGTAGAGGATTCTCTGTCCCTTCAGGGCGGTGGAAAGAGCTTTTATCTGGGTGAGCAGGGACTTTACCTGTTTGGCGAGGAATATGAGTCGGGGCAGGTTGTGACCCGGATCTCGGCCCTCAATTTTGACGGCGGCCAATTCACACTGGCCCGTGAGGCAACCGTTCCCGGTATTCTCAACCGTTCCAATTCTCCCAATGAGTACGGTGGTACTTTGCGGATCCTGACCAATACCTACAGTGTTACCAATGACACCAATCTGTATATCTTTGACCGGCAGCTGAATCTGCTGGGCAGTGCTACACAGCTGGTTGAGAATCAGATTCTCCGGTCGGTATGGTTTGAGCGGAATCTGCTCTACTTTACCCTGTACGGAGACTCTGATATCACCTATGGGCTGGATTTGACCTATCCCACCCATCTGGGACGTCCCTACCGGGCTTCCCGTTCGGAGGAATCCCTTTCTTCTATTTCCCTCAGCAATGACCGGTCGCTGAAGCTTTCCGGTTCGCTGGGACGGAATGCCCTAACCCTTCAGCTGGATGACGGACGCAGTCATGCCGCAGAGACCATTGAACTCACCGGCACCTATGACGAGAGCACCATCAGCCTTCAGGCATTCCCCAACGGATATGTGGCGCTTTACTATAGCGATTCTGGAGATTACACGCAATCTGTCCGTCTGTACCGCATTGGTATCAGCGGAGAGCTGACACAGGTACTTCATTATCAGTGCAGCATCTGGAAGGGCACCCTGCGCTGCTACCAGCAGGATGGAGAATTCCATATCGTTTCTCTGGCTGAAACGGTCAGCTATAATATGGAAACAGGGGAGCGGCTGCGAGTTATCACCTATTGAATTTTACTGCGGTGTTTTTAAAAAGGTGGCAGATCTTCTGGTCTGCCACCTTTTTTCATGGAAATGAGTGGGGATTGAGATGCGAAAATACCTTTTGTCCGTACCAGTTCTGCTGTTTCCTTATGAGATACTGACCGTTCTCTTCTGCATTTTTACAGGATATGGAATGGAGACTGTTTTCCAGAACAATGGCTTGTATTGTCTGTTGGCCTTGCTGGTGGGGGCGATAGTTGCCTTTGTCTTTTCTGTGGTGCTTTGCTTATTGTCGTATTTTCAGCACTGGACGGCGAAGGAGATGCTCCATTTGGCTATGGTGATAAAGCTGGTGCATATTCCCGGGTATCTTCTGATTTTTTTCTGGGGTCTGCTCTGTGCCGTTACCATTTTTACCATTGGCTTTTCTTTTGTTCTGGCAATACTGGATGGCATTTCCATTGGTATGACCGGATTGATCGGTGCTTTTGGTGTACAAAAGGCCTGCCGCACAGGGCAGCTCAGCTGGAAAGAAGGGCTTCTCCATGGTATTTTACAGTTCGTTTTTTGTGCAGATGTGGTAAGCATTGTTGCTTTGTATCTGAAAATTAAAAATGGGCAGAAGTGTTGACGCTCGTTTCCTGAATTCAATGGAGTGTGTTATGAAGACAGCTGGAGCTCTTTGGAGCGTTCTGGCTGTCTTCTTTTATGGGCGTCGGTTGATTCTCTGCTGAGAAGTATTGAAAAAAAGTGCCCGCTGTCGTATAATGAAACAAGCAAGCTCTCTGTGGGCAATGCCCCAGAAAAAGGAGGTCATACTGTGGCAAAACGACTGGTCATGGGCAATGAAGCGATTGCCCTTGGTGCGATTCGCGCCGGTGTGGGACTGGTGGCTGGTTATCCCGGCACCCCTTCCACTGAAATTCTGGAAACAGCGGCCCGGGAAAATCCCGGCGATCTTTATGTGGAGTGGTCGGTCAATGAAAAGGCTGCGCTGGAAGTGGCAGCTGGCGCCGCTTATGCGGGTATGCGGACCATGGTTACCATGAAACAGGTGGGACTCAATGTGGCGTCTGATCCACTGATGAGTCTGGCCTATGTGGGCGTGAAGGGCGGCATGGTTGTGGTTGTTGCCGATGACCCCGGTCCCATCTCCTCCCAGACGGAGCAGGATACCCGGCATTTTGCCAGCTTTTCCAAGCTGCCGGTTTTTGACCCTTCTTCCCCTGAGGAAGCCTACGAAATGATCGGGGCAGCTTTTGCCCTGTCGGAGGCCCACGGTACACCGGTACTGTTCCGGCCGACTACCCGTGTTTGTCACGCCTGTGCCTCTATCGAAATTTCGGAAGAACGGCAGAAAATTCAGCCGGAGGGCTTTATCAAGGACCCCAAATGGGGTATTTTCCCCCGGCTTTCCTATCTGAACCACTTACATATTGAGAAACGCAATCCTATGATCGGCGAGGAGTTTTCCCATTCCCCCTATAACCGGATTCTTCCGGGGGAAGGTAAGTTGGGTATCGTCTCCGGCGGCATCAGCTGGGCTTATACCTGCGAAGCCATGTCTCTCCTGGATGTTTCTCCCCGCTGCCTCAAGGTTGGAACTCCCTTCCCCTTCCCGGAATCCCTGGCGCTGGAATTTTTGAATGGGCTGGATCAGGTTCTGGTGGTAGAGGAGCTGGATCCCGTGTTGGAGCGGGAGTTGGTCTACCTTTGCGGCAAGCATCATCTGCCGGTGACCATTTGGGGCAAGCTGACTGGTGATATGCCTCAGGCGGGCGAAAATACCGTGGAATCGGTGAAGAAAGCGCTGGCCAATTTCCTTGGCCTTTCGCTGGCTGAGCAGCCCGCTCCGGCGCTGCCCCAGCTGCCGGTCCGTCCGCCAGTACTTTGTGCCGGATGTCCTCACCGGGCGTCGTTTTATGCGGTAAAGCAGGCGATGAAGGGCCAGAAGGCGATCTTCTGCGGCGATATCGGCTGTTATACGTTGGGCAATGCGCAGCCCCTTGACATGGTGGATACCTGTCTCTGTATGGGCGCTGATGTGACCATTGCCCAGGGCCTTTACCGGGCAGAACCCGGTGTCAAAACCTTCTCGTTTATTGGGGACTCCACCTTCTTTGCCTCCGGCATCACAGGAGTGGTCAACGCAGTCTATAATGAGCATGACCTGACGTTGATTGTGCTGGACAATGCCACGACAGCTATGACCGGCCACCAGCCTCATCCGGGTACCGGCAAGACGATGATGGGTGCCATTTCCAGAAAAATCAGCATTCCCGATGTGCTGAAGGCAATAGGCGTTCAGTCTGTGGTGACAGTGGATCCGCTGGATCTTGCAGCAGCCGTTCAGGCAGTGCAGGAGGCGGCTGCTCAGCCGGGTGTGACAGCGGTGATTTTCCGCTCGCCCTGTATCGCGGTAACCAAGCCGGCGCCGCTTTTCAAGGTGGAGTCTGACAAATGCATTGGCTGCCGGAAGTGCATCCGGGAGTTGGGCTGTCCGGCTATCGTGATGGATGGGAAAAAGGCTGCTGTGGAGCCGTCTCTTTGTTACGGCTGTTCCCTTTGCGCTCAGGTATGTCCGGTAGGTGCCATTGTAAGAGAGGAGGAAAAGGCATGAAGACCAGTCTCAATTGTCTCCTTTGCGGAGTTGGCGGGCAGGGAACCGTGCTTGCCTCCAAACTGATTGCCCAGTCTGCCATGGATCAGGGCCAGCAGGCCCGCACCGCAGAAACCATCGGCATGGCTCAGCGGGGCGGCTGTGTGGTCAGCCATGTCCGGGTGGGGCAGGTTGTTCATTCTCCCCTGATTCCGCTGGGCCAGGCGGATCTGCTGATCGGCTTTGAGCCAGCAGAAGCCGTGCGCTGTCTGCCCTATTTGAAAGAGGGCGGTACGGTTGTGGTGGCGGCCAAGGCCATTCAGCCGGTAACCGCTTCTCTGGGCGGCATGGATTACCGGGCAGAAACCATGCTGGATTATCTGAAAGCTCATGTAGAAAAATTGGTAGTCGTGGATGGAGATGCCATCTGCGAGGCTTGTGGTTCCTCACGGGTGCTGAATGTAGCCCTGTTGGGTGCTGCCATTGCCTCTGGTGCGTTGGGCGTGACCCTCTCTCAAATGGAGGAGACCATTGCCCAGCGGGTACATCCCCGTTTTCTGGAACTCAACCGGAAAGCCCTTCAGCTGGGCGCTGGTTCTGTGTGATTCTTTACCGGAAAGGAGCAAAAGAGTATGAACGTCGGTGTTATTGTAAGAGACTCTGTCAATCCTGAGGAAACCATCCGCCATGCCACAGAGCTTGGCTTCTTCAATGGACATCTTTCTGGCAGCCAAGGGGAACTTCAGACTCGGGAGCATGCAGAGGAGCTCTGCCGGATCTGTGAAAAATATCACTTTGAGATTTCCGCTGTCATCGCCAGCTGGAGCGGCCCTCATACCTGGAATTTCTATGATGGCCCCCTGACCCTGGGACTGCTGCCGGAGGCCTACCGCTTTCAGCGGATACAGGAAATTCAGCGTGCTATCGATTATGCAGAGATGCTGGGCGTTTCGGACGTGAATACCCATATCGGCTTTATTCCGGAGGATCCTAACTGCACAGCTTATCGTGAAATGGTGGCAGCTGTGAAGTTCATCTGTCAGTATGCTGCGGCCAAGAATATCCATTTCTGTCTGGAAACGGGTCAGGAGACGCCTATTGCCATGCTGCGCCTGATTCTGGACACTGGTGCAGAGAATATCGGTGTCAACTTTGACCCGGCGAACCTGCTGATGTATGGCAAGGCCAATCCGGTGGATGCGCTGGATATTCTGGGAAAATATATCCGGGGCGTTCACGGCAAGGATGGAGATTATCCCACGACTCCCTTTGAATTGGGAGAGGAAAAAGCCATCGGTCAGGGACGTGTGGACTTTGAGCGGTTCATTCCGGCTCTTAAGAAAACTGGATATGATGGCCCTGTTACCATTGAACGGGAGATCAGCGGTCCCCAGCAGGAGAAGGACATCCTGATGGCCCGGGATGTGCTGCAAAAATTGATTGCGGCTCTGGTGTAAGCTCTTCTTCTCTGATTCAGAAAGGAGCCTGTTATGCAAACAAATACGGGAATCCCGGCGGTTTCGCCGGAGATCCTAGAGGAAAAAAAGCTGCTGCG
>CALXFL010000146.1 GCA_944387515.1 uncultured Clostridia bacterium | reverse complement strand
CAGCATTTCCATAGCGTCCGGAAAAGCGCCTACACCGGGCAGAATCAAGCCGTCCGCCCGCTCCAAGACTTGAGCATCCCGGGTGATACAGCTTTCAAAGCCCAGATAATCCAGCGCATTCTGAACGCTGAACAGATTACCTGCGCCGTAGTCAATAATGGCGATCAATCAAGATCTCCTCCTTTTGGAGACAGGGTAAGGGTGTACATCAATTCTCCCGCTGTCTCTCCGGTTTTGGGGTAGGTACGGGTACCACTGTCAGAAGTCAAGGTCATGCCCAGTTTTTCCATGACCCGCTGGGAAGGACGGTTCCGGCAGTCGCAATGGGCGATCAGACATTTCAGCCCTAGCTGCCGGCCAAAATCCCGCACAGCGGTGGCGGCTTCGGTGGCATAACCATTCCCCCACCAAGCATGATGAAGAATCCATCCCAGCTCACCTTCAGTACGGCTGTCATCCAGATACAGGCTGACAGTACCGATCTGCTGTTGTTGATAGACAATGGCAAACTCATAGAAATCCGGCTGTGCTTTTCTCCATTCGGCAGATACCGATTGCAGAAAAGCAGTGGTTTCTTCCAGCATATCGTTAGGCAGATAGTACATATACCGAGTATTTTCCCGGTTACTGGCGTAAGCATGTACTGTTTCCAAGTCTTCCAAGCTCAGCGGTCGCAGCGTAAGCCGGGGTGTCTTTAAAATCACCGGTTCCATCAAATGACACCTTTAGTGGAGAGGACGGTTCCTCCCGCCGGGCGGACAGCCTGCCGGAGACTGTGAGCCAGTGCCTTGAACAAGGCTTCTGTCTTGTGGTGGTCATTCTTTCCATACTCACACCGAAGATGGAGCGTAATCCCTGCCTGATATGCAAAAGCCCGCATGAATTCCTCTACCATCTGAGTATCCATTTCCCCCATCAGGTCCGCTGTGAAATCACACTGGAACACCAGATAAGGCCGGTTGCTGATGTCCAGCGAGGCAAAGCCAAGGGCTTCATCCATGGGAATGAAGGCACTGCCATACCGCTGTACAGGTGTCTTGCCAAGAGCCTGTTTAAAGGCCTGTCCCAGTACAATGCCGGTGTCCTCAATGGTGTGGTGGCAGTCCACTTCCAGATCACCTTTTACCTCCAGCGCGGCATCAAAGCCGCCATGGACAAAAAGTGCCGTTAGCATATGGTCAAAGAAGCCCACGCCAGTGTGTACTTTCACCTGTCCGCTGCCATCGAGATTGAGAGAAAGAGAGATATCTGTCTCCCGGGTCTGTCGTGTAACTTCAGCTGTTCGCATCATGCTGCTCCTCCCTGAGAATCTCTTCCAGCGCTGTCATCAGCATCGGCAGATCCGCCGGAGCGGGCGCACTGATTCGGAGATAGCCGCCAAAGCACCGTACCGCAATGGAACGCTTCAACAGCTTCTGGTAAATGGACCGGGCTGCCGGTGTCTTGATAAAGACAAAATTGGTGCAGGTGGGATAGACCTTCTCCAGAATGGAGTATCTCTCCGCCAGGGAAACCGTTTCCTTGTAAAGCTGTGCAGTGGCTTCCACCAGCTGCCGGCAGCAGTCGGTCAGCAGTTCCTTTTTGGAAAGCAGGCAGGCGCCTACTGCCTGTGAAATGCTGTTGACATTGTAGGGCGATTTGGCGGCCCGTAAAGCAATGGTCAAAGTAGGTTTAGCCACTGCAAAGCCCAGCCGAACGGCAGCCATGCCCATCGCTTTGGAGCAGGTTTTCAGAATAATCAGGTTGTCATGCTGTCCGATCTCCGGCAGAAAGCTCTGGTCCCAGAAATCCATATAGGCTTCATCCAGTACCACCAGCGCTTTTACCGAGGAAACCAGCTTGCGTACATCCTCCCGGGAAAGTCCCAGTGAAGTGGGATTGCAGGGATTCGAGAAAATAACAGCGGCGATGTTCTGGCTGTTGATGAACTGGATAGCCTTATCTACCGACAGAGTCAGGTCTGCTTCTTTTTCCATGACCACGGATTCCAGTTCGTAAAGCTCGGCGTAAAACCGGTACATGGAGAAATCCGGTGCAAAGGTGAGTACCCGGTCGCCCTTTTGCAGCAGGGTTCCGCAGATGATGCTGATCAGTTCATCGGAGCCGTTACCTGCTGTAATCAGGGATTCAGGTAGGTTGTAGAAAGCGCCAAACGCCTGGCAGAGCTCCACTGCATAAGGATCCGGATACCGGTTAAAGGCAGTCGCAGCGGCAATATTACCAAACTCCTGCCGCAGAGCTGCATCTGGTTCCAGATAGCTTTCATTGGCATCCAGCCGCAGCTGGTATTCCCCTTCCAGCGGGTCATAGGGGGTCAGATTCTGAATTTTTTCACAAAGGGTATATCCGGTACTCATGCCTTTTCCTCCTCAAACCGAACTCGGATAGAGTTGGCATGAGCTGTCAGGCCTTCCTTTTCGGCCAGGCAGATGATGTCTTCCTTGGCCTGCTGCAAAACCTCTCTGGTATAGTAGATGTAACTGGATTTTTTGACAAAGGCGTCTACCGACAGCGGAGAGAAGAAACGGGCAGTGCCGCTGGTAGGCAATACATGGTTAGGACCGGCGTAATAATCGCCCAGAGGTTCAGGCGCATAGTGTCCCAGGAAGACGGAACCGGCGTTGTCCAGTTTTCCCAAATAGGTGAAGGGGTCCTGAACGGCAACTTCCAGATGCTCTGGCGCAACCTGATTGGCCAGTTCCACTGCCTGCTCCATTTCGTCGCAGACGATGATGCCGCCAAAGTTGGCCAGGGATTCGGTGATGATCTCCCGGCGGGAAAGAGTAGCGGACTGACGCTCCAGCTCCTTCTTGGTTTCTTCTGCCAGCTTTTCGCTGGTGGTAATGAGAATAGCGGAAGCAAGCCGGTCGTGCTCGGCCTGACTCATCAGGTCGGCAGCGACATAAGCGGGATTGGCACTCCCATCGGCCAGCACCAGAATTTCGCTGGGGCCGGCAATCATGTCGATATCTACGGTACCGTAAAGCAGCTTTTTGGCTGTGGCAACGAAGATATTGCCGGGACCGACGATTTTATCTACCTTGGGAACAGTTTCAGTACCGTAGGCCAGTGCTGCCACAGCCTGCGCACCGCCCAACAGGAAAACACGGTCCACACCGCATACTGCGGCAGCCACCAGGATGTCAGGGTTGGCCTTGCCTTCCTTGGTAGGCGGTGTCACCATGATGATCTCCTCGACACCGGCAATTTTGGCAGGAATGGCATTCATCAGCACAGACGAAGGATAGGCCGCTGTACCGCCCGGAACATAAAGACCGACTCGTTTGAGTCCCCGGATCCGCTGTCCCATAATCACCCCATCAGGGCGGGCATCGATGAAGCTCTGCTGCTTCTGGCGGTTGTGGAAAGCGGTGATGTTTTCCATGGCATTGAGCAGCGCCGACACAAACTGCGGATCAGCATTGGTCAGGGCGTCGTTGATCTCCTCCCGATCCACTTCCATGGTAGGGGGCAGTTTTCCGTCAAATTTCAGGGTATAAGCCTGAACGGCCTCGTCTCCCCGCACCCGCACATCCTCAATAATCTCGGATACGGTCCGGGTAACCTCCCGATCTACCTCTGCACTCCGGGAGCGGAGCGAGGAAAGAAGTGTCTGTTCTGCTTTTCCATCTGCTTTTACAATAGGAAGCATATCCTTTTCCTCCTTTTACGGTGCCTCTGTCACGGCCGACTGAATCTGGCTGATGATGGGCTCCAATTCCTTTTTTCTCATCTTCATGCTGGCAATATTCACAATGAGGCGGGCTGAAATAGGTGCCACTTCCTCCTGAATTTCCAATCCATTTTCTTTGAGAGTGGTACCGGTTTCCACGATATCCACAATGCCGTCAGAAAGTCCCAGTAAGGGTGCCAATTCCACGGATCCTTCAATCTTGATGACCCGGATGTCCATGGATTTTTCAGCAAAGAATAGACGGGTTACATTGGGGTATTTGGTGGCGATGGTCTTTTCTGCATAGCCACTGTAAAAATCCTCCCCTTTTTTGACCGCCAGAGCAAACCGGCATCGGCCAAAACCCAGATCAGCCACTTCAAAAAAGCTGCCGCCATGTTCCATGATGGTGTCCTTACCTACGACGCCCATGTCACAAACGCCGTGTTCCACATAAGTAATGACATCGGCTGCTTTGGCCAGTACGACTTCCATGTTGGCACCGGGAATGTGGAGAATCAGGCGCCGTCCCTTGTTGTGCAGTTCTTCGCAGTCATAACCCAACTTTTCCAGGACGGCTACGGTATCTTTTTCCAGTCTGCCCTTGGTCAGGGCGATTCTGATGGGTCTCATACTCGCACCTCCAAGATGTCATCTTTCACCAGATAGATATTGGGCACGCCTTTCTTGATGGCGTAAGCCTTGGCTTCGTCGCTGGTTTCACAGACGCAGAATTCCGCCCGGAAACCAGTGCGGATAAGCTTATCGATTTCCTGAAGCGCTTTGACCTCGTAGCCGGGATAGGCATATACCAGTACGTCTGGCAACAACTGGAACTGCATCTGGGAGCGGGCCATTCGGGCGACCGCATCCACGTTGATAGCAAATCCAATCGCAGGCAGATCGGCTCCATAATGAGAAAGCAGCCGGTCATATCGTCCACCATTGAGCACCACATCTCCCGCTCCTTCTAGATACCCCTGGAAGACGATGCCGGTGTAGTAGTCGTTGCGGTTGACAATGCCTAGATCCAGGGTCACCTGGCCCAGCAGGCCCAGCTTTTCCAGATCTGAAAGGATAGAGCGAAGGTAAACGACGATTTCTTCGATTTTAGGCAGCTGGATGAGCTGAGACAGGGTATCCAGTACCTCCTCGCCTCCAAACAGGGCGGGCAGCTGCCCTAATGCATGGGCGGCCTGCTGATTGGGCATCCGCTCCAGCCGGTCTACCAGCGCCGGATAGTTTTTGGATTCAATCAGACTGCGGATCTCTTCTGTCTGGATTTCATTCAGCTCTAGTGCTTCTACCAGTGTGCCAAAGATACCGCTGTGGCCCAGTTCCAGCCGGAATTCCTGGCTGGTGGCCTGGGACATGGCTTCAATGGCCGTCACAATGACTTCCAGGTCTGCCCGGCGGGTGCCCGAGCCAATCAGCTCAATACCGATCTGATCTACTTCATCGCTGCGGCCGCTGAGTGCGGGCGTGATTCGGTAGGCGTTCTGGTTATAATAGAGCCGCAAGGGCAGCGGGTGATCCTTCAGCCGGGTGGCTGCCAGCCGGGCAATGGGCATGGTCAGATCCGGCTTGACCGCCAGCAAGCGTCCCTTCTGGTCGGTGAGCTTGTACATTTCTTCCTGAGGAATACCGTCATGCTCTCCGCAGAACACATCGTAAAATTCCAGTGCCGGGGTAATGACCTCGGCAAAGCCCCGGGGAATCAGCACCTCCTTGATGGCACTTTCCACTTTGCGCCGGGCAATGCAGTCCTCAAAGAGCAGATCCCGGGTGCCCTCCGGCGTGATGAGCCGATTTTTTATCATGATTATGCGCTCCTTGTTTGCTTTAGTGTGCTAATATGATAGCATACTATCGTCTAAAAGTCAACTATAAAATTCCAGTTGCAACCGCAAATTCAAAAACCAAACAGGGTCATCTGGCTGGTTTTGGGCATTCCGTCACAGGCTCCACATTGTTCCAGCATCTCGATAATGGCTTTGGAAACGCCGGAGCGGGTCTGAATCTCCTCTACCGAGATATATTCTCCCTTGCTGCCAGCTTCCTGCAAGCTGCGGGCTGCCGATTCTCCCAATCCCTTTAAAGCTGTAAAGGGCAGGCGGATTTTGCCGTCCTCGATTTTATAAATCGTTGCATCAGACTTATAAAGATCCACGGGCAGGAAGGAAAGACCCCGACAAAGCATTTCGTTGATGATCATCAGGGTGTTGTAGACATCCTCTTCCTTGTCGCTGCGGTCGGACTCCCGAAGCTGCCGCAGACGGGCCATGGCGGCTTCCTTTCCAGCTACTGCTATATCAGCCTCGAGATCGCCGCCCCGAACCGTAAAGAAAGCGGCATAATATTCCAGTGGACGGTGAACCTTGTA
>CALXFL010000145.1 GCA_944387515.1 uncultured Clostridia bacterium | reverse complement strand
GATGACTGGGACGATGAGGATGACCAGTACGATGACGACTGGGACGATGAGGATGACCAGTATGATGACGACTGGGACGATGAGGATGACCAGTATGATGACGACTGGGACGATGATGACCAGTACGATGATGACTGGGACGATGAGGATGACCAGTATGATGACGACTGGGACGATGATGACTGGGACGATGAGGACGACCAGTACGATGACTGGGATGATCAGGACGATGATGACCAGGATGACGATTGGGACGATTGATTATACGCTGATATCTTAAAATAAAACTGAAAGGAACCCGCTGCGGAAGAATCTGATTCCGCAGCGGGTTCCTTTGAATTTGATGGCTGAAAAGCTGTTATTTTTTGGCAGTATGCCGCTGGATCCATTTAACACATTCCACAATGGGAAGAACCAGTACGGCAATGGCCAGAGCCGTTCCATATTCAGCCAGGTTGATATGGCTGAATCCGAACGCATCCGACAGGAACGGGATATACAGCACTGCTGTGGTGAGAATCAGGCTGCCGAGCATAGCGCCCCACAGGATTTTGTTGTGGGTGGTAAGCCGGAAGACACTGCCCCGTTGGCTGCGCATATTGAAGGCGTGGATGATTTCCGCCATGCTCATGGTAAGGAAGGCCATGGTCATGCCGTCGGCGCTCTGGGCAATTTCCCAGACACCACTTTCCATAAAATGACCTACAAAATATGCGGCCAGTGTAAGCAGGGCAATCATGACACCCTGGTAGGCGACATCAAAGCCCAACCCCTTGGCAAAGATTCCGTCTTTGGTATCCCGGGGCGGCCGGTTCATCACATCGGCTTCTGCTTCTTCCATGCCCAATGCCAAAGCGGGGAAACAGTCGGTAATCAGGTTGATCCACAGGATATGGACCGGCTTCAGCAGGACGAATCCCAGCATGGTGGCAATAAAGATGCCCAAAACCTCACTGAGGTTGGAGGCCAGCAGGAATTGGATGGCCTTGCGGATGTTGTCATAAATACGGCGGCCCTCTCCCACTGCGGAAACAATCGTTGCAAAGTTGTCGTCTGCCAACACCATGTCTGCTACATTCTTGGTGACATCGGTACCGGTAATACCCATACCTACACCGATGTCAGCAGCCTTGATGCTGGGGGCATCATTGACGCCATCCCCGGTCATAGCGGTGACATAGCCCTTGTTCCGCCAGGCGTTGACAATGCGGACCTTATGCTCGGGCTGGACCCGGGCGTAGACACGGTAATGTTCAATCTGGTTGATCAGTTCTTCCTCGCTCAGTTCATTCAGCTGTGCGCCGGTAATGGCCTGATCGGGACTTTCCAGAATACCCAGCTGGCTGGCAATGGCAGCAGCGGTATCCTTGTGGTCACCGGTAATCATAATGGGCTGGATGCCAGCAGTCCGGCACTGGGCAATGGCGGGCAGAACCTCAGGACGGATGGGGTCGATCATGCCGGTAAGACCAATAAAGGTGAGCTGTTGTTCCAGCGTTTCCGGTTGGTTGTCCGGCGGCATCTGGGGCCAACTGCGGCAGGCTGCGGCCAGTACCCGCAGGGCCCGGTCCGCCATCTGCTTGTTGTCTGCCAGGATGCTGTCGCGGACTTCTGGTGTCAGCGGATGAATGCCATTTTCATCCAGATAGTGGGTGCAGCGTTTCAGGATTTCATCAGGTGCGCCTTTGGTGTACTGGATGATCTGACCGTCCTTCTGGTGGACCGTGCTCATCATCTTTCTCATGCTGTCAAAGGGAGCTTCATCCACCCGGGGCTGGGCTTTTTCCAGCTCCCGTTTATCCAGCTCAAGGCTGGTGGCATAGTTGACCAGTGCACACTCTGTGGGCTCTCCCTCTGCCAGCCCATTTTCGCCAGGATGGGCGTCGCTGCAAAGGGCCATAGCGATGGCCAGCGGTTTTTCCGGTCCGGTGTGTTCCACTACCGTCATGCGGTTCTGGGTAAGGGTACCGGTCTTATCCGAACAGATAATCTGGGCACAGCCCAGGGTTTCCACGGCTGTCAGCCGCCGGATTACGGCATTTCGCTTGGACATATTGGTGACACCGATGGAAAGCACCACGGTGACCACGGTTGCAAGGCCCTCCGGAATGGCTGCCACAGCCAGGCTGACCGCTACCATGAAGGTTTCCAGAATATTCCGGAGAGAAAAGTCTCCGCCCATGAAGAGGCTGAAGGCAAAGATGAAGACACAGATGCCCAGTACCAGCCAGCTAAGGGTTTTGCCCAGCTGGTTCAGCTTTTTCTGAAGGGGCGTGGTCTCATCCACGGTCTGGGAAAGGGCAGAGGCGATTTTGCCCATTTCAGTGGTCATACCGGTATTGGTGATCACAGCGCTACCCCGGCCGAATACGACGGTGCTGCCGGCGTAAACCATGTTTTTGCGGTCCCCCAGGGGCACTTCTTTTTCAGTATCCAACGCTTCAGTTTTCTTGTTGACCGGCAGGCTTTCACCTGTCAGAGCGGCCTCCTCGATTTTCAGACTGGCGCTTTCCAGCAGACGGCCATCTGCCGGTACGGCATCGCCGGCTTCCAGGACGACGACGTCGCCGGGAACCAGCTGGCTGCTGGGAAGGGTGACCTGACGGCCATCCCGCAGAACCTTACAGGTGGCAGCCGTCATATCCCGCAGCGCTGCAATGGCCTGTTCCGCTTTGCTTTCCTGGTAAACACCCAGCACGGCATTGAGAATAACCACCGCCAGAATAATCAGTGCTTCCGAGATGCTCTCTCCTGCCAGCAAGGAGGTCACAGCGGAAACGGCAGCTGCTGCCAGCAGAATGAGCAGCATGGGATCCTTGAGTTGGGTCAGAAACCGTTGAATCAGTGTGACCTTTTCCCCGTCCTTTAGCTCATTGGGACCGAATTTCTGCCGGCGCTGGTCGGCCTCTGCTGTGGAAAGGCCGGCCTCGGAGCTGGAAAGGCGTTCCAGCACCTGATTTGCAGATTGCTGATAATCGTTCATAAAATCCTTCCTTTCATAAAGGGAGATGGGATCATGAAAAGGATGCCCATTTCCAGCGCAGGCAGACAGATAAAAAGAAAAGCAGCCAGACCTGCGCGAACGTTGTCTGCGCCTGAGTCTCGCTGTTCCATTTAAGCCAGGCCAAAGGCCATGTATGTTGACTTAAACCATAAAATCCATCTGTGGATCTATGCTGGCTACTCCCATCAGGATAATTTCATCCTACTCTCTCAGACAAGAATTGTCAAGCGCATTTTGTGACCAGTTGGTAAATATTTCATATAGCAAAAGCAACAAGGATTTTTCAAAAATTTTAGCGCTCCTGGGGAGGATTCTTTGCACATTTGTAAATAATGGCTGATCGTGTTGCTTTGTGCCCAAAATGCCGATATACTGGTAGCAGAGAAACCGCAAATGAGGGGGAATATGGTGTTATGCAGGAGCTGATTCAGGTTGAATTTCAGGCGGCGGTATGTCTCAATGCTGCCATGCAGCAAAATCATCTGCCGGTGATCCACCGGCTTCACATATCTGCGCAGGGAGAGCCGCTTCAGGGGCCTTTGACGGTATCTTTGAAATCAGAGCCGGCGTTTGCACAGCCCTGGAGCTGCACCGTGAAGACGTTACAGCCCGGGGAACACCGGGAGCTGACGCCGGTATCTCTCCAGCTTTCGGGGGGATTTTTCCGCCAGATGACCGAGGAGATGCCCGGTGAATTTCTGGTAGAAGTAACAGATGGCGAACGGGTACTGGCTCAGGCAAGACAGAGCATTCAGCTACTGCCCGTGGATCAGTGGCCGGGTATCCGGGTGATTCCCGAGCTGGCGGCGGCTTTTGTCACCCCCAATCAACCGGTTATTGGGGAAATCCTGCGGGATGCAGGCCGGATTCTGGAAAAGTGGCGGGGAGAACCCTCCTTTATTGGCTATCAGGGACAGAGTGCCCATCTGGTCCGGCTTCAGATGGCGGCGATTTATGGCGCCCTTCAGCAGCAGAATATCGGGTATTGTATGCCGCCAGCTAGCTTTGGCAGTGGTCAGCGGGTGCGGTTCTGCGACAGCCTGTTGAAGCAACAGCTGGGAACCTGTCTGGATTTGACTTTTCTCTATCTGTCCTGTCTGGAAGCGGCGGGCCTTCATGGCATGCTGGTTCTTCACAACCAGCATGCCTATGCTGCTTGCTGGCTGGAAGAGCAGTGCTTTCCGGAATGCGTGCAGGATGATTTCTCGGTGCTGACCAAGCGGGTGGCCCAGGGTGTCGAGGAGATCGCGGTGGTGGAGTGTACGGCTTTTACTGCCCGGCAGCGGCCTCTTTCCTTTGATGAAGCCTGTGCCCAGGCAGAAAAGCATTTTCAGGAGGCGGAAACCTTTGCGCTGCTGGTGGATATCTGGCGCAGCCGCCTTAGTGGAATCCGTCCGCTTTCTCTGACCGCAGAGGAACCGGCCTATGCCAGTGTTCCCCGGGAACAGCGGGAACCGGTGGAACAGGCTCCTCAGTGCCATCCGGAGGTGGAAAAGGTGGAGTGGGCGCCGGTGGAGATCAGCCGGCAGCAGCTGTGGGAGCGGAAGCTCCTGGATCTGAGCCTTCGCAATACCCTTATCAATTTCCGTCTGACCCGCAGTGCCGTGCAGCTGTTGGCCAGCGATCTCAGCGCGTTGGAAGATGCGCTCTCCAGCGGACAGGATTTTCAGATTTTCGCCCGTCCCAAGGATTTAGAGGGGAGAATGCGGGATTCCCGTATTTTTGAACTGGAAGAGGGCAATACCCTGATCGATCATCTGCTTCAGCAGGAGTTCAGCCAGCATCGGATTCGCTGTTGGCTGGAAGAAAGAGAATTGAAGGAGCGGATTACCTATCTTTACCGGCAGGCCAGGGTCAGCCTCGAGGAAAATGGCGCCAATACCCTTTATCTGGCGCTGGGCCTGCTGCGGTGGTACGAGTCGGAAGTAAGTGAAAAGCCCCGGCATGCACCGCTGGTGTTGCTGCCGGTGAATATTGTCCGCAAAAGCGCCCAAAATGGGTATCTGATCCGGCTGCGTGACGAGGATCCCCAGATGAATATTACCCTTCTGGAAATGCTCCGGCAGGACTTTGGCCTGACCATCGGGGGACTGGATCCTCTGCCCACCGATGAACAGGGCGTAGATCTGAAGCGTGTGTTCAGTGTCATCCGTCAGGCTGTCATGAGTCATGCCCGTTGGGATGTGGAGGAGCTGGCCTTTTTTGGCCTTTTCTCCTTCAGCCAGTTTATCATGTGGAATGATATCCGCAACCGTGCTGAAGATCTGGCCCGAAATCCGGTGGTTAACAGTCTGATGGCAGGGCATATGACCTGGACACCGGCAGAGGATTTTCCCGCACCGGAGAAACTGGACGATCAGTATGCGCCGGCAGATCTGGCGGTTCCTTTGAGTACCGATTCTTCCCAGCTTTCTGCAATCTGTGCAGCCGGGCAGGGCAGCAGCTTTGTTCTCCATGGCCCGCCCGGTACCGGCAAATCCCAGACCATTACCAATCTCATTGCCAATGCGCTGTTTCAGGGAAAGAGTGTCCTGTTCGTAGCGGAAAAAATGGCGGCACTGTCGGTGGTGCAGCGCCGGCTCAGTCAGGTGGGCATCGGTCCGTTCTGTCTGGAGCTTCACTCCAACAAGGCCAGGAAAAAGGACGTGTTGAACCAGCTGGAGCAGGTGCTGGAGATTGGCCGGGCCCGTTCTCCGGAGCAGTATACTGCACAGGCTGACCGGTTGCTGGAGCTGCGGCAGGGCCTCAATCAGCAGGTCCGGGAGATGCATCAGCTTCTGCCAGGTGGATTTACTTTGTATGAAGCCATCACCCGTTTTGAACAGCGCCGCCAGCAGCCGGATTGCGTCCGTGTTCCGGCAGAACAATTGGCAGCGCTGACGGCTGAGGGCCTGACTGCCCGGCTGGATGCGCTTGCTGCATACCGGGCCGCCGCGGAGGCCTGCGGTGGACCCTGTGGGCATCCCCTTTCCGGCATTGCTGACAGCCGGTACAGTCAGGGAAAAAAGGTGGAAATTGCCGATGCACTGGAACAGCTGACCGGCTTGCTTACCCGCCGGCAGGC
>CALXFL010000144.1 GCA_944387515.1 uncultured Clostridia bacterium | reverse complement strand
GCCCATTGCGATGGGCGACCAAGGGCGCTGCCCTTTGGAAACCTGCGATTTTTCGAGAAAAATCGAGTAAAGCTTTTAATTTATCGACGTCTCTTTGCTTTTTATTTTGTGCAACTTTTTCTGGAAAAGAGGTTTTTCTACAAGCTGAAAAGACCGTTCCGAAGCCCGGAACGGTCTTTTTGTGTTCTGACGGGGAAATTACGCCTTGCCGAAGAACAGCGCGAGATCGTCCTCCACGCTGCCAATACCGGCGATACCGAAGTTGTCCACCAGCACCTTGGCCACATTGGGGCTGAGGAAGGCGGGTAGGGTGGGGCCCAGATGGATGTTCTTGACCCCCAGGGAGAGCAGCGCCAGCAGCACAATGACCGCCTTCTGCTCATACCAGGCGATGTTGTAGATGATGGGCAGGTCGTTGATGTCGGAGAGACCGAAGACCTCCTGAAGCTTCAGGGCGATGACGGCCAGGGAGTAGGAGTCGTTGCACTGACCCGCATCCAGTACCCGGGGAATGCCGCCGATGTCGCCCAGGTCCAGCTTGTTGTACCGGTACTTGGCGCAGCCGGCGGTGAGGATGACGGTGTCCCCCGGCAAAGCCTTGGCAAAGTCGGTGTAGTAGCTGCGGCTGGCCATCCGGCCGTCACAGCCCGCCATGACCACGAATTTGCGGATGGCGCCGGACTTCACCGCCTCCACCACCTTGTCGGCCAGTGCCAGCACCTGGGCATGGGCGAAGCCGCCGACGATCTCGCCCTCCTCAATGGGCGCAGGGGGCGGGCAGGTCTTGGCCTGCTCAATCAGGGCAGAGAAGTCCTTCTTGCCGCCGATGGCGCCGGGAATGTGCTTGCAGCCGGGGTAACCCGCTGCACCGGTGGTGTAAAGCCGGTCCTTGTAGCTGTCTTTGGGGGGAACGATACAGTTGGTGGTCATCAGGATGGGGCCGCCGAAGGCTTCAAACTCCTCCTTCTGCTTCCACCAGGCGTTGCCGTAGTTGCCCACAAAGTGGGGGTACTTCTGGAAGGCGGGGTAGTAGTGGGCGGGGAGCATTTCAGAGTGGGTGTAGACGTCGACGCCGGTACCCGCTGTCTGCTCCAGCAGCATTTCCAGGTCCCGCAGGTCGTGGCCGGAGACCAGAATACCGGGGTTCTTGCCGGCGCTGATCTTTACCCGGGTGATCTGGGGGTTGCCGTAGGCGCCGGTGTTGGCGCTGTCCAGCAGCGCCATGCCCGTGACACCATGCTTGCCGGTTTCCAGGGTGAGGGCCACCAGCTGGTCCACTGTCAGGCTGTCGTCCAGGGTGGCAGCCAGGGCACGGATCAGGAACCGGTTCAGCTCCTCGTCCTCCTTGCCCAGAACGGCGGCGTGCTTCATATAGGCCGACAGGCCCTTGAGACCGTAGGTGATGAGCTCCCGGAGGGAACGGATGTCCTCGTCCTTGGTGGAGAGAACGCCCACCTGCCGGGCCTTTTCCTCCCAGCTGCCGCTGCCGTCCCAGCGGGCGGCTTCGGGCAGTGGGCCGGCGTCCTGTATCCGGGCCAGCAGGGCGGCCTTTTCGGCCAGGGTCTGGCGGATGCGGGCCTCGATGGCCTCCTTGTCAAAGTTTGCGTTGGTGATGGTGGCAAAGAGGTTGTGGGTGATGAGGCGGCCAAGCTCCCTGCCGGGCACCTCTTTTGCGGGAAGGGCCTCGGCCACTGCTGCCAGCCCTCTGGTCACCCAGACCAGCAGGTCCTGCATGGCGGCCACCTCAGGGGTCTTGCCGCAGACACCGGCGCGGGTGCAGCCGGTGCAGCCGGCGGTTTCCTGACACTGATAACAAAACATTCTTTCTTCCATTTCCGTTTCTCCTTTCTGGTCTTAGAATACCACGACCAGCAGCATTTTAAACCGCTCTGCGCCGTAAACCGCATGGGGATGGCCGGCGGGCATGATGATGGACTCGCCCTCGTGGAGCAGGTAGTCCACGCCGTCGATGGTGATGCGGCCCACGCCCTCCAGGCAGGTGACAAAGGCGTCGCCGCCGGAGGCATGGGTGCTGATTTCCTCGTCCTTGTCGAAGGCAAAGAGGGTGATGCTGACGGCATCGTTCTGGGCCAGGGTCTTGCTGACCACCTGGCCGTCGGCGCAGGCAATCTGCTCTCTCAGGGTGAGGACCTGTGCCTTTTCCATATTCTTCATTTTCTGCATAACAGTACCTCCTCAGGTTTCGTCGAGAATCCGGCCGTCCACCGACAGGGTCACCACCTGCCAGGGCAGCAGCTTGCCGCTCTGAAGGATGGCCTTTTTGACGGCCTCTGTCAGGCCGCCGCAGCAGGGCACCTCCATCCGCAGGACGGTGACACTCTGGATGTCGTTGGCCATGAGAATCCGGGTGAGCTTTTCGCTGTAATCCACCCGGTCCAGCTTGGGGCAGCCGATGAGGGTGATTTTCCCCTTCATGAACCGCTGGTGGAAGTCGCCGCAGGCGAAGGCGGTGCAGTCGGCTGCGATGAGCAGCTTGGCGCCCTGAAGCCAGGGGGCGTTTTCCGGCACCAGCTGGATCTGGCAGGGCCACTGGCCCAGCTGGGAAGTGGTGTCCATGACAGCCGGAGTCTGGGGCAGGGCGGCAGCAGCCTCCCTCGCGAAGGTGTGGAGCCGGCTGCCGGGGCAACCGGCGGGCTTCTGTGTTTTAGCCTGCTTCATCTGGGCCATCCGGGCGGCCACGGCTTCGGCGTCGTAGGGAGCGGCCTCCCGCTCCACGAAGGTGATGGCCCCGGTGGGACAGGCGGGGAGACAGTCTCCCAGTCCGTCGCAGTAATCGTCCCGGAGCAGGACGGCCTTGCCGTCCACCATGCCGATGGCGCCTTCATGGCAGGCGTTGGCGCAGGCGCCGCAGCCGTTGCATGCTTCTTTGTCTATCTGAATGATTTTTCGTTTCATATGGGATTCCTCCTTGCCTTTCTGACCATAGTATAGGATAATGGAAGGGAAAAGTCGGTGGTCAAAACCACGAAAAGGAGAATTTTTTATGGAAATCTTTGAGACACCCCTTTTTGAGGGGATGAAGGAAGCGGAGTACCGGGAGATGCTGGCCTGCGGCTGTACCCGGGAGAAGCGGGCCAGGCGGGGGAAGGTGCTTTACCACGCCGGCAGCATCATCCACACCTTTGGCATCCTGTTGTCGGGGTGCGTCCATGTGGCCCACACCGACCTGTGGGGCAACCGGATGATTCTCCACAGCATTGCGCCGGGGGAATCCTTTGCCGAGACCTACGCCATCTGCCGGGCGCCGATGATGGTGGAGGTGACAGCGGCGGAGGACAGCCGGGTGCTGCTGGTGGACCTGGAGGTGCTCATGGCTGAGGGGAACCGGCGGAAAAGCTGGTACCAGACCCTGCTGGGACGGCTGCTGTTTCTCTCCACCGGCAAGAATCTGGCCTGGTCCAGCCGGTTTTTCTGCATCTCGGCCAAGAGCGCCCGGGACCGGATTCTCCACTACCTGTCGGCGGAGTCGCTGCGGCAGGGCAGCCGGGAGGTGGTCATCCCCTTTGACCGGCAGCAGATGGCCGACTACCTCAATCTGGAGCGGACAGCCCTGTCCAAGGAGCTGGGCCGGATGCAGAAGGAGGGGCTTCTCACCTTCCGGAAAAACCGCTTTTGCCTGACCTCCCCTGATGAGACCCCGAGAGGATAAATTTCGTGAATTTTTATGGCAATTTTTGCCGGAAAAAGGGGTTTAGGGTTCCTTTTTGGGGGATTTTGTGGTACAATAAAGACATACCATCAGAGGGGAGGCGGCGGGTTTGCACATCACCACCGATCAGGGAGAATTTGATTTCCAGTGCCTGGCATCGGGGCAGTTTGTGTCCCGGGAGGGGTACTGTCATCCCCGGCGGCAGCTGGACTGCTACGAGCTGCTCTACATGATTCAGGGAGAGACCACCATTCAGGAGGAGCTCACGCCCTTTGCCCTGCAGCGGGGCGATCTGCTGATGCTGTCCCCCGGACTGACCCACTTTGGCCTGACCCCCACAGAGGGAAAGGTCTCCTTTTACTGGATGCACTTCACCACCGACAAGCCGGACCTGCTGGGACTGACGCCGTCCTGCTGCGTCCACACCGACAATGACCGGATGGCCGCCCTGTTCGGACAGCTGATGCGGCTGGTGAACGACAAGGACTACCCCCGCCAGTCGGCGGATCTGGCCGCATTGCTGGTCCTGACCGAGACGGCCGTTTTACAGCAGCACGCCGCCGTCCGCCACAAGAAGATTCTGCGGGACATCACCGAATGGGTGCGGCAGCACATCTGTACCCCCATCACCGCTGCCCAGGTGGGAGAGACCTTCGGTTACAACAGCGACTACCTCACCGCCCTGTTCAAGGAGAACTTCGGCATGGGGCTCAAGGAGTACATCAACGAGCAGAAGCTCAAGCGGGCAGAGGAGTACCTCCTCACCACCGACGCCCCCATCAAGGAGATCGCCGCCCTGATGGGCTTTGAGGACGCCAACCGCTTCATCAAGTACTTCACCTACCACCAGCAGATCAGCCCGGCCCGGTTCCGCAGCCGGTATTACAGCAGCCAGCTTCGATGAAAGAGCCGGCATCCCGTATTCTCTGGGATGCCGGTTTTTGCTGTCACAGGGGACAAAAATCTGAAGTTTTCAGAGTTCCTCTGTACCTTTTGCTGAAAAAATGGTATAATGAAAGAAGAAGCGGTCCGGCTCTCCGGAAAAAGGGGAGAACGGCAGCGCTCTGATACCATCAACAGGGGGAATTTACTATGTCAACCAGAATCGGCATTCTCACCAGCGGCGGCGACTGCCCCGGCCTCAATGCGGTTATCCGCGGCGTGGCCAAGGCCTCCTATGAGCTGATGAAGGACGTGGAGATTATCGGCATCATCGACGGATACCGGGGACTGATCCAGGGCGAGTACAAGCTCATGAAGAAGTCCGACTTTTCCGGCATCCTCACCCTGGGCGGCACCATTCTGGGCACCTCCCGCCAGCCCTTCAAGCAGATGCGGGTCATCGGCGAGGACAATGTGGACAAGGTCAAGGCCATGAAGGACAACTATAAGAAGATGGGGCTGGACTGCCTGCTGATCCTGGGCGGCAACGGCACCCACAAGACCGCTGCCCTGCTGGCAGAGGAGGGCCTCAACGTCATCGGCCTGCCCAAGACCATCGACAACGACCTCTACGGCAGCGACGTGACCTTTGGCTTCCATTCGGCACTGGACATCGCCACCGAGGCGCTGGACCGGCTGCATACCACCGCCGCCAGCCATGGCCGGGTCATGGTGGTGGAGCTGATGGGCAACAAGACCGGCTGGCTCACCCTCAATGCCGGTATTGCCGGCGGCGCTGACGTCATCCTGCTGCCTGAGATTCCCTTTGACATGGACAAGGTGGCAGCTGCCGTCCAGAAGCGTGCTAACAGCGGCAAGGCCTTCTCCATCATCGCCGTGGCCGAGGGCGCCATGGAAAAGAGCGAACCCACAAAGCGCAAGGAGCGGCTGGCCGCCCGCAGCGCCGCGGGCTTCCACAACATCTCCGAGAAGATCGCCGCCGCCATCATCCAGAAGACCGGCTGCGAAACCCGTGTGGTCATCCCCGGACACCTGCAGCGGGGCGGTGCACCCTCTGCCTATGACCGGCTGCTCTCCACTCAGTTCGGCGCTTATGCCGCCCATCTGATTCAGGAGAAGAAGTTCGGCGTGACAGTTGCCAAGGTGGGCAACACCATCACCCAGAACAAGCTGTCGGATATTGCCGGCAAGGCGAAACTGGTCTCCCCGGACGACCAGATGGTCCAGGTGGCCAAGAGCATGGGCATCTCCTTCGGCGACTGAGCTTTTGGAGAGAGAGCGGCATCCTTGCCGCTCTCAGTCTGTGGAAAAAGGGAATCGGGTTAGCAAATTGCACAAAGCATCAGCAAATCCAGTAGGCTCCCGGCGATGGAATCGCCGGGGTGGGACTTGCTTTTGAGTGTCTTGCCCGCTGCGGCGGGCGCTTCTTTTTCTTTGTAGTCCGCGCCGGGCGCGGAAGGGGATAGGATTTCGCTCGCTGCGGCGAGCGACCAAGGGCGCCGCCCTTTGGAAACCTGCGATTTTTCGAGAAAAATC
>CALXFL010000143.1 GCA_944387515.1 uncultured Clostridia bacterium | reverse complement strand
GCAAAGGAAGGCGTCACGATGGCAGCTGCCCTGAAGGCACCTGTCCTGACCTGGAATCAGGGCATTTCTCCAGAAACAGAAGCATGATATGGAAGGAAGATGATGACAATGAATACCCTCTATGTAGTGGGAATCGGACCCGGTGGGGAAGAATTCATGACCAGTCAGGCCCGGGAGGCACTCAACCGGGCAGAGGTGGTGTGCGGATATACTGTTTATGTGGAACTGGTAGCTCCCCTGTTTCCCGGGAAGGAGATTTACACCTCGCCCATGAAGCAGGAGCTGGACCGGTGCCGGTGGGCGATGGAGACGGCCCGGGAAAAGGATGTGGCCTTTGTATGCAGCGGTGATGCTGGTGTATACGGCATGGCAGGACTGCTTTTGCAGCTGTCGCCCCAGTACCCCGAAGTGGATATTCAGGTGGTGGCTGGCGTGACTGCCGCTTTGTCCGGTGGTGCGGTGTTGGGAGCGCCGCTGGGACATGACTTTTGTGTTGTCTCCCTGTCAGATCTGCTGACGCCCTGGGAATTGATTGAAAAGCGGCTGCGTTGTGCGGCATGGGGGGACTTCTGTCTCTGCCTTTACAATCCCAGTTCCCGTAAACGTGCGGACTATCTGGCAAAGGCCTGTGATATTCTGCTTGCCGAAGGAAAAGCGTCTGAGACAGTTTGCGGCTGGGTACGAAATATCGGCAGAGAGGGTCAGGCATCCTGTGTCCTCTCTCTGAAAGAACTACGGGACGCCCAATTGGATATGTTTACCACCGTCTTTATCGGTTCTTCCACCACCCAGGAAATTAACGGAAAAATGGTAACCCCCAGAGGGTATGAAAAGAAATGCGAGTGGTGATTTTCAGCGGCACCACCGAAGGCCGTAACCTTTCTGCACAGCTGGCAGAGCTGGGGATAGAAACGGTGGTGTGTGTGGCTACCGAATATGGCCGGGTTCTTCAGGAGCAGGTACCGGGTACCCATACCCTGACTGGAAGGCTGACAGCAGCCGAAATGGCCGGGGTACTGGACGGCGCAGATCTCTGTATCGATGCCACCCATCCCTATGCCCGGGAGGCCAGCCGGAATATCCGGTTGGCTGCCGGACAGGCTGGCGTCTCCTGTCGCAGACTACTTCGGGAGGAGAGTCCGCTGCCCATGGAAGCTGTAGCCGTGGATTCCACAGAGGAAGCCGCCGCCTTTCTGGCAGGGACAGAGGGGAATATTCTCCTGACTACCGGAGCCAAGGAATTGGGGGCTTTTGCTTCACTTTCTTCTGAGCGACTCTATCCCCGGGTTTTACCTATGCTGGAAAGCCTGGCAGCCTGTGAAGCAGCCGGGATTCCCCGGTGCAATATCATTGCCATGCAGGGTCCCTTTTCCTATGAGCTCAATTATGCACTGCTAAAGCAGTTCCATATCAGCTGGATGGTAACCAAGGATGGGGGAGCAGCAGGCGGATTTGAGGAAAAGGTGCAGGCTGCCCGGGAAACTGGTACAAAGTTAGTGGTTATCCGTCGTCCCCAGGAAACGGGCGACAGCTACGACGCAATTCTCAAGATGTGTGAGGAGATGATGGTATGCAGGTGATTTTGGCAGCAGCTGGAGGCGGTACTTTGCTGTCCATGACAGAGGAGTGCCGGCAGGCAGTTTGGGCCGCACCCTGCCTCATCGGAGCCCGTCGCCTGTTGGAGAGTTTGCCCGATGAAGTAACCGGACAGCGGCTTTTCGCAACACGGCCTGCTGATATTCTGGCGATGCTTCAGTCCATAAATCAGGATGGTTGTATGGTGCTGTATAGCGGAGATACTGGTTTTTACTCCGGGACCCGTTCCCTGATTCCGTTGCTTGAACAAGCGGGAATCTCTTATCAGGTATTGCCCGGTATTTCCAGTGTACAGCTGTTGTCAGCAGCTTTGGGCCGTCCCTGGCAGGACTGGCAGCTGGTATCGGCCCATGGAACGGTTTGTGATGCGGTAGGGGCTGTGATGCAGGGTAAATCCACCTTTTTCCTCACCGGTGGGCAGCTGGATCCGGCGGCGCTCTGCCGGCAGCTGGCAGAGGCCGGATTGGAAGATTTGCCGGTAACAGTGGGGGAGGATCTCTCCTATCCTTCCCAGCAGATTCGTCAGGGAACAGCAGGGGAATTTGCCGCCCTGTCCTTTCAGCCGCTGAGTGTCTTGCTGGCGGAACCCGCTCCCAATGTTACCCGCCGTACACCCGGTTTCCCTGATTCTCTCTTCCTCAGAGGAGAGGTTCCCATGACCAAACAGGAGGTACGGGCGGCAGTACTGGCCAAATTGGCTCCTCAGCCTGATGATATCCTGTGGGATGTAGGAGCTGGTACCGGCAGTGTCAGCGTGGAGCTGGCGCTGGCAGCTTCCCGGGGTCGGACTTATGCCGTGGAGTGCAATGAAGCGGCCTGTGAGTTAATTCGGGCCAATCGGAAAAAGCTGGGAGCCTGGAATCTGCGCCTGGTGCAGGGATACGCGCCTCAGGCGCTGTTAGAGCTGGAATCGCCCGATGCCGTCTTTATCGGCGGCACCAAGGGATCCATGGAAGAAACCGTCTCAGTGGTGCTGGCAGCCAATCCCAAAGCCAGAATCTGTATTTCGGCCATCTGCATCGAAACCCTTTACCGGGCAGTGGAAGCACTGCAGCAGCATGATATCGAGGCAGAGATTGTCCAGATTAATATTAGCCGGAGCAAGGCAGCAGGTTCCCTCCATCTGATGATGGCCAACAATCCAGTCTTTCTGATTGCGGGGAATTGCGATGTTTGAAATTCTGATTGCGGCACCGGCGTCCGGCAGCGGAAAAACCGCTGTTACCTGTGCCCTACTGGCCGCACTTTCCAAACGGGGACTTTTTCCGTGCGCCTTCAAGTGTGGCCCTGATTATATTGATCCCATGTTCCACCGGACGGTGCTGGGGGTGGAAAGTCATAATCTGGATCTTTTTCTCTGTGAAAAGGACCGGCTTCAAACACTTTATACCCGATTTCGGACTGGCCATCAGGCTGTGGTCTGTGAAGGCGTCATGGGATTTTACGACGGCGTGGGCATGACTGACCGGGCCAGTGCGTGGGAGATCGCTTCGCTGTTAAAGCTGCCAGTTTTACTGGTGGTACGGCCCAAGGGAGTCAGTCTGACACTGGCGGCACAGATAAAAGGACTTTGTCAGTTTCGTCCGGATAGCCGGATTGCGGGAATTTTTCTCAATGACTGCTCGCCCATGCTGTTTGCTAGTCTGGCTCCGATGCTGGAGCGGGAGACTGGACTGCCGGTAGTGGGCTATCTGCCCCATATGGAGGAAGCGGCCTTTGAAAGTCGTCACCTGGGGCTTTATACGGCTGGAGAAATTGACGGCCTTCAGCAGCGGATCGAAGTTCTGGCCTGCAAGCTGGAGGAAACTACTGATATGGGACGGCTGCTGGCGCTCTTTTCCCGAGATACTGGTATAACAGATACATCGATTTCTCCAGTGAAACCCGTGGTACGCATCGGGATTGCGCAGGATGAAGCGTTTTGCTTTACCTATGCGGAGTCTCTCTCCGCTTTGACAGATGCAGGGGCAGAGCTGATTCCTTTCAGCCCCATGCGGGACACTGCCCTACCGGAGAATCTGGGTGGGTTGTACCTGCCCGGCGGATATCCGGAGCTGTACGCCCGGGAGCTTTCGGAAAATACAGCCTTGCGGCAGCAGATTTGCAAGGCTGTGACGGACGGATTGCCCACCGTGGCAGAGTGCGGCGGATTCCTTTATTTGGGCCAGCAACTGGAGGACAGTCAGGGAGTCAACTATCCCATGGCAGGAGTCTTGCCGGGAACAGCCCAGCGACAGCAGCGGTTGGTGCGTTTTGGTTATACCACCCTGACTGCCCGACAGGACAGTCTGCTTTTTGAAAAGGGAGAGCAGATACCCGTACATGAGTTTCATTATTGGGACTCCACCCACAATGGAGAAGACTTTGAGGCCATAAAGCCTGTAACGGGAAAAAGCTGGACCTGCGGCTTTGCAGGGCCCTCCCTGTATGCAGCTTTCCCCCATCTTTACTTGGGCGGCAACACCCGTCTGGCAGAGCGGTTTGTAAAGGCAGCGGCTGTATATGCAGCCCGCTGCTCTGCCAGAGAAGACAAAAAAGAGGAATGAGACATGGAACAGAATGAAACAAAGCTGCGGCAGCTTTTTCAAATGATAACAGGACCCCATGAGGATGCCCGTCAGACAGCTGCCAGAAAATGGTCCGCCTGCGCCAAACCATTGGGAAGTCTGGGCCTGCTGGAAACCGCAATTGAACAGATTGCGGCCCTCACCGGAGATGCCCGGATTTGTCTGACTCCCCGGGCTGTATTGGTGCTGTGTGCGGATAACGGCGTGGTTGCCCAGGGCGTGACCCAGACAGACAGCAGTGTGACTGCCATTGTAACCAACAATCTTGCACAGCACCGTACCTCTGTCTGCCGGATGGCGGCAGTGGCAAACTGTCAGGTAGTGCCGGTGGATATGGGCATTCTGGATTTTCCGCCTACAGAAGGGGTACTTCGCCGCCGGATTGCCAATGGTACCGCCGATATCTCTCAGGGACCCGCCATGACCAGGGAACAGGCAGCGGCCGCTGTCCTCACTGGTATTCAGCTGGTGAAGGAACTGAAGGACGCCGGTATCCGCCTGCTGGCAACGGGTGAAATGGGAATCGGCAACACCACCACATCCAGTGCGGTGGCCAGTGTCCTGCTGAACCAACCAGTGACGGCTATGACGGGACGGGGAGCAGGCTTATCCGATGCCGGACTGAAGCGGAAGGTGGAAGCCATCCAACGGGCCATCCAGCTGAACCGGCCGGATCCTCAGGATCCGCTGGACGTTCTGGCCAAGGTCGGCGGGTTTGATATTGCCGGCCTTTGCGGCGTTTTTCTGGGTGGCGCGCTCTATGAAGTTCCGGTGTTGGCAGATGGCTTTATCAGCACCGTGGCAGCACTCTGTGCTGTAAGAATGGCACCCCTGGCAGATAAGGCGTTGCTGGCCAGCCATGTATCGGCTGAACCTGCCGGGCGGATGGTATTGGAAGCTCTGCAGCGCCGCCCGCTCATTACAGCAGAGATGCGGCTGGGAGAGGGAACCGGTGCGGTGGCTGCAATTCCGCTGCTGGATATGGCCTGTGCGGTTTATCAGGAGACGTATACCTTTGAAGAAGGCGGCATTGAACCCTATCAGCCTCAGGAGGGTCAGCCGTGATGACGCTGGTGATTGGTGGCGCTGCTTCCGGCAAAAGTGAATTTGCTGAGAGACTGGTTCTGTCTGCTGGGGAGTTGCCCCGGTACTATATCGCCACCATGCAGCCATTCGACGAAGAATGTCGTGCCCGGATTCGCCGTCACCGTCAGATGCGGGCAGAAAAGCGGTTTGAAACACTTGAATGCTTTACCAATCTGAAAAGCCTGACATTACCCCAAAGGGGCGTCGTATTGTTGGAATGTATCAGCAACCTGACCGCCAATGAGCTGTACAGCCCGGATGGTGCCGGAGAGGCCGCAGTGAAAGCCATCTGTCAGGGAATTGAACATCTGCGCGCTCAGTGTCAGGAGCTGGTCATCGTTTCCAACGAGGTATTCAGCGGCGGTTCAGATTATGAGGGGGATACCCTGCATTATCTTCAGGTGCTGGCCGAGGTCAACCGGGCACTGGCCAGACAGGCAGACTATGTTTATGAAGTGGTGTGCGGGATGCCTGTCTGTCATAAGGGAGGAAACACACGATGATTTTGCTGGAAACGGTTGCGGTAGCCTTTGCCATGTTTTCGGCAATTCCCTGTCCACAGCCGGTGTGGAATGAGAAGAATATGCGGTATGCGCTGTGTGCTTTTCCGCTGATTGGAGCAGTCTGCGGACTTCTCTGCTGGGGCTGGATCCTGCTGATGCAGGCGGTGTCGGCTCCCCTTGCGCTGCAAACCGCCGGACTCTGTATCATCCCAGTGTTGGTGACCGGAGGAATTCATCTGGACGGTTATGCTGACACCTGTGATGCCCTGGCAAGCTGTGCCCCGCCTGAAAAGAAGCGGGAGATTTTACAGGATCCCCGATGTGGTGCTTTTGCAGTCATCCGGCTGTGCTGTTGGTTCCTGGCTTATGCCGGCTTATGTGCGGCTGCCAGCTGGAATACCCGGCAGATCTGGTGTATGGGACTTGCCTTCGTTCTGGAACGGTGTCTTTCAGGTTTT
>CALXFL010000142.1 GCA_944387515.1 uncultured Clostridia bacterium | reverse complement strand
GGCGGCTTGATCCCGCTCCCGTTCTTCCCGGATGCCATCCGCCCCATTGTTGAGCTGCTCCCCTTTGCCGCCATGGGCAATACCCCTTACCGGATTTACGGCGGTGATATTGCCGGTCTGGATGCGGTACAGGCTTTAGCCCTACAGCTATTCTGGCTCATCGCCATGACGCTGCTGGGACAATGGATGATCCGTCACGCCATGCGGCGGGTTGCAGTTCAAGGCGGTTGAAAGGAGGTACCGGGATGAAACTCTATCTGAAATTTATCGGCATGCACCTGCGCTCTGCCATGGAATACAAGGTCTCCTTTTTTCTGATGGTGATTGGACAGGTGCTGGGCTCCATGGCCCTGTTCGCCAGTCTATGGTTCGTCTGCCAGCGGTTTGAAACGGTGGGCGGATTCACCTATGGACAGGTGCTGATCTGCTTTGCTGTGGTACTCATGGCCTTTACTTTGGCAGAGGCCTTTTTCCGGGGCTTTGACCTGTTCGCCTCTATGATTGGCAACGGAGAATTTGACCGGATACTGGTGCGCCCCCGTAACGAGATCTTTTTAGTGCTCTGTTCCAAGCTGGAACTGACCCGGATTGGACGGCTGCTTCAGGCTATCGCCATGCTGGCCTACGCTATCCCCAACTGTGGAATCAGCTGGACACCGGTGCGGATTGCCGTTCTCTGCTATATGATTCTAGGCGGCACCATGACCTTTGCAGGGCTCTTTCTGATCTACGCCTCTCTCTGCTTCTTTACCTTGGAAGGACTGGAATTCATGAATATCTTTACCGACGGCGCCCGGGACCACGGAAAATATCCCTTCTCCGTCTACGGCAAGCCGGTGCTGATCTTCGTTACCGCTGTCATTCCGCTGGCATGCTTCCAGTACTGGCCCCTCACCTGGCTCATTGGACAGACCACCAATCCGCTGGCTGCACTGGCCCCCACCTGGTCCATCCTCTTCCTGATTCCCTGTTTTCTGCTCTGGAAGCTGGGTGTCCGGCACTATAAATCCACCGGTTCCTGATTTTTCCTGAAACAAAAACAGCAGTCTCCCCAACTACCGGGAGGCTGCTGTTTGTTTATTCACTGAGATTATAGAGGATGGAGGCTGGGAAGCCATCAAAATACATATAGGGATCCTCGTCCTGGTCATTGTCATAGTAGAAGGTAAAGCTGCTGAGAGGTGCTGTCTTCAACTGCTCAGCTGCCTCATCTCCCAGGGTTTCTCTCACCTTTTCAATTGCCGCATCAATGGCAACGGTATCGGCATCAGCCGGCAGATCCGACAGAGTGGCATCACAGGACCAGGTGACCGTTTTCCAGCTACCGTGTTCATCTTCCCAGGTGCCGGTGGTCTTGTTGACATTATAGACTCCCCGCAGATCATACTCATCGATGACGGCCTGAGGATCCAGCCGGTAGTAAGAATCATCATCGGGAGCCGTTCCGGCAGGACGTTTGTAGTACTCCGGTATTTCGTTAAAAACAATCTTCATCCCATACAGACCGCTATACTGGTCCATACCATAGAGGGATTCTGCAAAATAGAGACGGGTCTCTATAAACATGCCAAACAGCATACAGGTTTTGGTCACTTCATAACCAAAGGTACCCTCAGGCAGACCCTCGTCCATTTTGGAGGGTTCCAGACGGTCCACCTGCTTCTTGGACAAGCCCAGCTGGGAAACCACGTCCTCCGGCGTCGAACCCCACTGAACATTCTGATATCCGTCATACTGATACCGGTCCATATTCAAATCCGGATGGCCACAGCCTCCCAGTGCTGTCACCGACAGCAAGGTTGCAAGCAACAAGGCAAATACTCGTTTCATTCACATTCCTCATCTATTTCAGAAAATCTCCACACCGGCGGCGATGCTTCAAAAACCGGACATGGAATATCGCTATTCTTCTAGTATAGAGGATTTGACGTCTTTTGTCAAAGACATTCTTGTAAACAATGAATCCGACTTTCCATTAAAAAGCAGACGCACCGGCAACATCGTTTCTGCCGGTGCGTTTTGTCTTATCCTCGGATGCTGAGCAGCTTCTGTTTCAGGTCATTTTCCAACCGGGAAAGTTCAGCCTCAGCCTCGACCCGCTTCTGATGGCCCTCCTGCTGAATGCGCATGACTTCATCCAGCGTGGAAATCAGGCTTTCATTGGTCTGGCGCAGGGTCTCCATATCCACAATGCCCCGCTCAGACTCTCTAGCGGTATCAATCGTTGCCATCTTAAGCGTCTCTGCGTTCTTCTTAAGCAGCGCATTGGTGAGATCGGTGACCTCACGCTGTGCGGCGGCAGCCTGCCGGGAATGCTCCACACCCAGGGCCAGCACCATCTGGCTCTTCCACAGGGGAATGGTGTTCACCAGCGTGGACTGGATCTTATCCACCATCAGGGTGTCATTGTTCTGAAGCAACCGAATCTGAGGTGCCATCTGAATCGAGATCATCCGGGTCAGTTCCAGATCATGGAGCTTTTTCTCAAACCGGTTGCAAAGATTCATCAGGTCATTGGCAGCCTGGGCATCCTCTGGCAAACCTGTCTGCTGTGCCTTAGCAGTAAGAGCCGCCAGATCCTGCTCCCGCACCTGCTGCAATTTCCGCTTGCCTGCAATGATATACATGCAGAGCTCCCGGAAATAGGCCACGTTCATCTCATACATCTTATCCAGCAGCGCAATATCCTTCATCAGGGTCACCTGATGAGTTTCCAAGGCTTCCGCAATTTTTGTCACATTGCTCTCTGCATGGTCATACTTGGCTCTGATGGCTGTAATCCGATTGGAGGAACGTTTGAAGAAGCCAAACAGGCCCTTTTCTTCCTCTACGTCAAAGCTCTTCAGCTCGGTGACAACGCCTGCCAGCATCTCGCCCACTTCGCCCAGATCCTTGGTGCGGACGCTGCCCAGAATATTCTCAGAGAAATCAGCGATCTTCTTTTGGGCGCCTGCGCCATACTGGGTAATAGTAGCCGAATCCCGCAATTCGATTTTGGGAATGAAGTCTTCTACAATTTTCTGCTCCTGCTCAGTGAGTACGATTTCAAGAGCAGCTTCCTCCGGCTTGGCAACCGGTGCCGGCGCAGCAGGAGCGGCAGGCTGCTCTGCTCCCAAAGGATCCAGCGTCAGGGAAGGGGTAGTGGGTGCGGGCGTGTTGAATAACTCAGACATTGAAACAATCCTCCTTGTATATTAGATCTTACAGATGCAGGGGGCTGCCATCAGTTTCTTCCGAATCGGCTCCATCCATCAGGCCCTCCTGAGAAAGCATCGTCTCCAGAACCGAGATATCTGCGGACAGATCAAACAGGTCATCCTTGATAAGCTCAGAAAACAGATTCTCAAAAGCCAGCGTAATATTTTTCAGAGCCCGTTTGATCTCCAGCCGGGTATTATTGGCTTCCTCTGTGGTGATCTGCCGGCGTTCCAGGTTACAATAGGCCTCCAACAGCTTCAATGTAGTGGGCAGATAATAGGAAATAAACTTTCGGATTGCCGCCTGCTTTTGAGGGTGCTCTTCCACATAGCTGAAAATCTTCTGACAGATAGCTGCCAGTTCATCCAGCTGACGGGAAATCTCCTCCTCCGGCAGCTCTGCATTGATCTCCCGAATCCTCCAAATATACCGGTTGCCTTCGGCCACAACCTGCATGACCGCGGCTTTTTCCGGATTCTTTTCCTGCTCCTCCTGCATACGGCGGGCATTTTCCTGAGTCTTCAGATATTGCTCATAGGTCTCGGGATTCAAGATCACACAGGTCCGCTTTTCATCAAAATATCCGGCCGGCAACAGCTTCCGGGAAACCATCTGCTGCAAATCCTTGACGGCTCTCTTTTCTGAAACGCCGGATGCCTCAGAAAGCTCTGAAATTTTACAGAAATCCCGTCCTTCCAACTGCTTCCGGTAATGCCGGAACCGGTTGCTCAACCGCATCCGATAGGTACCATGCAGCAGCAGCCAGAGTGAAAAAATAAAGCCGGCAGCCCACAGGCAGGTTTGCAGCATATTGAAAAAGCTACCGTATGCCTGATAAGCCAGCAGCGCACGAACTGCCATCATGCCAGTTCCACAAACAGCTGCACCACCTACAATGGTTTGAAAAACGGCGCCTCCGCTGCGAATCGGGGCCAGCTGCATACGCTTCTCTACGACAGAACCGGTATACTGCCAGGAATGGGCTGGCCGCTGGGTCTGCTGCATCTGTCGCTGACGAGCCTGCTGTGCCTGCCACTGTTCCTGCCGCATCCGCTGCTGACGGCGTTGCTCCTCCCATTGCCGGCGCCGCTGTTCCTGTTCTTCGCGCTGCCGGCGGAACTTTTCCTGCATAGCAGCCTGACGCGCCTGATTCTGCTGTTGCTGACGGCGCAGACTTTCCTGCTGCCGGGCACGTTCCTGCTCCCATTTTGCCGTTTCCTGCGTCACACTCTGAAAAGAGGAACGTACTGTATCTTTTAAATCTGAAACCTCACTGGAGCTGAGCACCTTCTGAACAGAGTCATTAATGTCCTTCGCCAGTCCGGAAAAAATATCTTCTATCATGATCTCCCTCCCTCACAGATCAAAAGATCATAAGGTACAGTTTCATTATAATCCCTTTTGATCAGAACTGCAAGAAAAACCGAGGGAAAAATAAGAATTTACAAAAGAACGCCACTATCTTCCGCCAATATCTTCTCTTGTCAAACTACAGCCAATGATGTAACATTTTTCAGCCCGATTCTTGATGTAATCCACTACATAAATCAGACCGTCCTGAAACTGTACCCAACCGGTATACCCCAGGTCAGACTGCGGACTGGGGTCATAATTGAGCGGCATAATCCGCACCTGTTGATGGTCCCGATCCCCGGTAAGTACCGTTTCCAGATCTGTCACCGCCAGAAAGGTATTTTGTGTCCAATATCCCAGCCATCCACGCCGGGCTCCTTGCCGGTAACGATAGGTAATCATGATTTCCCCTGTATCCAGCAATCCAGCTGTAGGCCGGTGACAGCAGGCAAGAGGTACCGTGTAAAGTGGGCTCCAGCTCTCTCCCTGATCCAGCGACTTTGTGGCATAGCATTCCAAGCCCTCACCAGAATTTTCGCGCAGGAAGCAGACCAGGGCGCCGGGCTGTACTTCAACAATAGAACCTTCACAAAGATTCAATCCGGGCGCACTGGCGACCATCACAGGTTCTGACCAGCTTTTTCCTTGATCGTCCGAATACCACAGCCGCTGCTCAAGATAGCCCTCCGCATTCTCTTTGTGACAGGAAATTATCCAACGACCCGTGCTGGTTTCCAGAAGCTTGTCCGGCACAATTCCTTCAAAGCCTGTGGTGACAGGCTCTGTCCATTGATGGCCTTCGACATCCCCAAACCAAAGAAAGATTTCTCCTCTTGGCTGGCCATTACGCTCTATGATCCGATTACAGGTGACAGCCAATCTCTGATCCTTCAACCGCACAATTCTGGGACAATCCCAATGAAACCGTCCATCGGAATGTACCGGTTCTGTCATCGGTTTCTTTTCGGACCAAGTTTTGCCCCGGTCCTGACTCTCTGTGTACATGATTCTGGAATAAGACCGATCGCCATGATGGGTGCATTCACAGAATACACAGATGAGTTTTCCAGCAGGTGTCAAAACCAGATCCGGCCAGGATTCATACACAGCCGGATCTTGACTGACCACATATCGCTCTATCGCCATGATACATCTCTCCCATCGGCAGACGCCACTGAATTACCCTTATTATATCCACTTTGCATAGAAGGGTCAAGAGGATAGATTACTTGACAAATCTTCTGAAATAGGAGTATAATGTTGTCAACTGAAAGGGAGAAATCCTCTCTATTCAATTCCTAAAAAGGAGCGTTTATTTATGGAAAACAGAATCATCTGCAACTGCAAAAAGGTTTCCCTTTCGGATATTGAAAATGCACTGCACAGTGCCAACACCATGGGAGACGTTGAGGCCGCTTTTGATGATGTACAGAAGCTGACTCATTGCTCCACCGGCTGTGGAAAATGTCACGACAAAATCTTTGACATCATTTCTCAGTTTATGGCAGGAAACCCTGTAGCCTAAATTCAAAATCCGCCAACTTTGATGTTGGCGGATTTTTTATATCAGCAGTAAGATTTGCAAAGACACGAAAAAGAGCCACACCAAAAGGTGTAGCTCTAAACTTTGGCTCCCCCAGTTGGACTCGAACCAACGACATTTCGGTTAACAGCCGAACGCTCTACCGACTGAGCTATGGAGGAA
>CALXFL010000141.1 GCA_944387515.1 uncultured Clostridia bacterium | reverse complement strand
TCGTTGATGGTGTTCAGGGTAATGTGGCAAATTCTCATAATACTTCCTCCCAATAAAAAATGGATCGATGTCTGTGTGCTTGCCGTTTTTTCGATTCTCTTTCTGTTTCTCTTTGCCTCAGAATACGGTATAGCGACGATGGAAACGAGGCGGTTTTTTCTGCCTGCGCGCCGGTCAGTTTCACCGCTGCCTTTTTTGTTCACCATTATCACTACAATTACAATATAGCAACTTGGGACATTTAAGTCAACTGCTTATTGCCATTTTCTCTCTAATCCATTATAATATTATCAGATAGATTCTAGATTTGGAAAATACATACAACAACCGTGTGCAATCTTCGTTCACTTATCCCAAATTATTGGAATCTTTGAAGCAGTTTGCATCACACCTGTCCGCCATGGACAACATGGGAGGTTTTTTATTGATTCGTATCGCATTCACCACCCTGGGCTGTAAGGTCAATCAGTATGAGACTGAAGGACTGATGGAACTGTTCGGGCAGCAGGGCTTTTTTGTGGTGGAGCCGGAGGAGGATGCCGACGTCTATGTCATCAACTCCTGCACGGTCACCGCTTCGGGAGATAAAAAGACCCGGCAGCTGATCCGGCGGATGAAAAAGCGCAACCCCGCAGCAGTGGTAGCGCTTACCGGCTGCTATCCCCAGGCATTTCCTCAGGAGGCCGCCGCCATCCCTGAAGCAGACGTCATCACCGGCGCCAAAAACCGTCAAGGCCTGGTAGCTGCTGTCAAACAGGCTCTGGCCACCGGACAGCGAGTGGTTGCCATCGAACCCCATGAGCGGGGAGAAGCCTTTGAATCCATGTCTGTAAGCGGCCTTCGGGGACGTACCCGGGCCTATCTCAAGATTGAAGATGGATGTGAGCGGTATTGCTCCTACTGTATCATTCCCACCGCCAGAGGTCCTATTCGTTCCAAGCCCCTGGAGGAGATCCGGTCCGAGGTTGAAACCCTGGCCCGGGCGGGATATCTGGAAGTGGTGCTGGTTGGCATCAACCTGTCCTCCTATGGAAAGGACCTTGGACTCCGGCTCATTGATGCAGTCGAACTCTGCTGCCAAGTGCCGGGGATCCGCCGGGTGCGGCTGGGCAGTCTGGAACCTGAATTGCTCACCGGAGAGGATATTGCCCGAATGGCTGCCCTCCCCCAATTCTGCCCCCAATTCCACCTCTCCCTTCAAAGCGGCTGTGACCGTACCCTGCGGGCAATGAACCGCCACTACGACAGCGCTGAATATGCCCGCATTGTAGCAGATATCCGCAAAGCCTTCCCCAATCCGGCCATCACAACGGATGTCATGGTGGGCTTTGCCGGTGAAACCGAGGAGGATTTTGCCCAGTCCCTGGCCTTTGTCCAGCAGATTGCCCTGGCTAAGGCTCATGTCTTCTCTTATTCCCAGCGGGAGGGCACTGTGGCGGCACGCCGCCCGGACCAAGTCCCCGAACCGGTTAAGGAAGACCGAAGCCGCCGGATGATCGCTGCCACCGATGCCCTCCATCAGCAGTTCCTGCAATCTCAGCTGGGACGCACCGAGGAAGTCCTGGTGGAAACGACCCGGACTCCTTTGGGCTTTGAAGGCTTTACCAAAAATTACACCCCTGTGGTGGTAGACTGTCCTGAAAGCTGCTGCGGCAGCATTCTCACTGTTACCCTTACCGCTGTTCTGGATGGCCGCTGTGTGGGAACCCCTGTCAGCGCACCGCCGGAGCTGCCGGTACTTATATAATATCCGCACGTTCCAGAGATACAGCCCCTGTCTCTTCTGCGCCGGCGACCGCTGAAGAACCGCTGTATTTCTGAAAAATCCTGCCGTCGCCGAGACAATGGAGTGTCGTATGTCTGTATTCAGAATCTATGTGGAAAAAAAGCCGGCCTTCGCCGTGGAAGCCAATGCTACCCGCCACGACCTGAAGGCATCCCTGGGAATCCCCCTCACTGGCCTGCGTCTCTTCAACCGCTATGACGTAGAAGGCATCGATCAGCAGACCTTTGAAACAGCCAGCCGCACCATCTTCTCTGAGCCGGCTGTGGATATCACCAGTCTGGAACTGCCGGCGCTGGAAAAAGACCAGCACCTGCTGGCAGTGGAGTATCTGCCCGGTCAGTTTGACCAGCGTGCTGACTCCTGTGAACAGTGCATCCAGATTATGACCCAGGGCGACCGTCCCCGGGTACGCAACGCCCGGGTCTACCTGCTGGAAGGTCCCCTCACCGAAGCAGACCTGGAAGCCGTCAAAGGCCACCTCATCAACCCGGTGGAATCCAGAGAAGCCACCCTTGACACCTTTGATACCCTGGCTGTAGAGTATGACATTCCCACCACCGTTCAGACTCTGGACGGATTCACCGCACTGGATGAAAGCGGACTGGCGGGCTTCATCGTCTCCTATGGACTGGCCATGGACCTGGACGACATCAAATTCTGCCAGGCCTACTTCCGGGATACCGAAAAACGGGATCCCACCATCACCGAGATCCGGATGATTGACACCTACTGGTCGGATCACTGCCGCCACACCACCTTCTCCACCATCATTGATGATGTCACCATTGATGATCCGGCCGCTGCCTCTACTTTTGAGAAGTACAAGGCTATCCGGGAAGAGCTGTATAAAGGCAAGAACAAGCCCGTCACCCTGATGGACATCGCCGTCATCGGTGCCAAGAAGCTCAAGAGTCAGGGCCTTCTGCCGGACCTGGACGAGAGCGAGGAAATCAACGCCTGCTCGGTGAAGATCGACGTGGAAGTAGATGGAACCACCGAAAAATGGCTGCTCATGTTCAAGAATGAGACCCACAACCACCCCACCGAAATCGAACCCTTCGGCGGTGCTGCCACCTGTCTGGGCGGTGCCATCCGTGACCCCCTGTCCGGCCGTTCCTATGTGTACCAGGCCATGCGTGTGACCGGCGCTGCTGATCCCACTGTTCCCCGCAGCGAAACCATGAAAGGTAAGCTGCCCCAGAAGAAGATTGTCACCACCGCTGCCCGGGGATACAGCTCCTACGGCAACCAGATCGGTCTGGCCACCGGTGAAGTCACTGAAATCTATCATCCCAACTATGTAGCCAAGCGGATGGAAATCGGCGCCGTTATCGGTGCAACTCCTGCCTCCAATGTGGTACGGGATGTTCCCGATCCCGGTGACATCATCATCCTGCTGGGCGGCCGTACCGGCCGTGACGGCTGCGGCGGTGCCACTGGTTCCTCCAAGTCCCACACCCTCCAGTCCCTGGAAAGCTGTGGCGCTGAGGTTCAGAAGGGCAATCCCCCCATTGAACGGAAAATCTCCCGTCTGTTCCGCAATCCGGAAGTCACCCGGATGATCCGCCGCTGCAATGACTTCGGCGCCGGCGGTGTCAGCGTAGCCATCGGTGAGCTGGCTGACGGTCTGATTATCGATCTGGATGCTGTGCCCAAGAAATATGAGGGCCTGGACGGCACCGAGCTGGCCATTTCGGAATCCCAGGAAAGAATGGCTGTCGTCGTCGCCGCCAAGAATGTAGAGCGGTTCATCCAGCTGGCCAACACTGAAAACCTGGAAGCTACCGTCGTTGCTTCTGTCACCGAAGAACCCCGTCTGCGGATGAACTGGCAGGGCAACCAGATTGTCAACCTGTCCCGTGAGTTCCTCAACTCCAACGGTGCAGAAAAACACACCAATATCCACATCACCGTCAGCCCCGTCCAGCCTGTCAACCAGCGGCACAACACCAAAGAGGACTGGATCGCCCACCTGTCTGACCTGAACATCTGCTCCCAGAAGGGACTGGTCTCCATGTTCGACAGCTCCATCGGCGCCGGTACCGTTACCATGCCCTATGGTGGCCGTTATCAGATGACCAAGACCCAGGCCATGGCTGCCAAGATTCCGGTGCTGGCCGGTCAGACCAACACCTGCTCGGTGATGGCATGGGGCTATAACCCCTATATCACCGCACAGAATCCCTACCTGGGCGCTCAGTATGCCGTTATCGAGTCCATTGCCAAGGTCGTCGCAGCAGGCGGCAACCATGAAAAATGCTGGCTCACCTTCCAGGAATACTTTGAACGCACCCAGAATGATCCTTCCCGCTGGGGTAAACCCATGGCAGCTCTGCTGGGCGGCCTGGAAGCTCAGCTTCAGATGGGCTGTGCCGCTATCGGCGGTAAGGACTCCATGTCCGGTACCTTTGAGGATATCGACGTTCCGCCCACCCTGGTTTCCTTTGCCGTCTCCCTGGCAGACGCTGGCAAGGTCATCTCTCCCGAGTTCAAATGCGTCAGCAGCTCGGTAGCGCTGCTCCTGCCCCGTTATCACGAGGATGGCACACCCGATTACGACAGCGTCAAAGAAGTCTTCACCAAGGTTCGGGATCTGATCCAGCGGGGCGAGGTTTTCTCCGCCTGGACACTGGGCTTCGGCGGTGTAGCTGAGGCTGTCACCAAGATGGCTATGGGCAACCGCATCGGCTTCAAGTTCATGCGGGAGCTGGATGAGACCCTGCTGTTCAACCCTGTATACGGCGGCTTTATTCTGGAGCTGGAAGGCTCTTCCGCCGCCAACGAGGAACTGGACATCATCGGTGTCACCAAGATTGCGCCGGCCATTATTCTGTCGGACAAGCTGACCATTCAGCTGGACGAGCTTCAGAAGCCCTATGAGGAAAAGCTGGAGAAGGTCTTCCCCTGCAACATCGAATTCCCCCAGGAAAAACCTGAAACCTATAGCTTCTACAACCGCGACAAGCTGGCGCCTGCCATCAAGGCTGCTTCTCCCCGGGTTCTCATTCCTGTATTCCCTGGCACCAACTGCGAATACGACACTGCCAGAGCCTTTGAGCGGGCCGGTGCTGTGGCAGATATCTTCGTCATCAAGAACCTGTCCAGCCACGACATCGAAGAATCGGTAGCAGAGTTTGCCAGACGTCTGGAGCAGTCTCAGATCGTCATGATTCCCGGCGGCTTCTCCGGCGGCGACGAGCCGGATGGATCGGGTAAATTCATCACCGCCTTCTTCCGCAATCCCCGGATCAAGGACGGCGTTCACACCCTGCTCAAGGCCAGAGATGGCCTGATGCTGGGTATCTGCAACGGCTTCCAGGCACTGGTGAAGCTGGGTCTCGTTCCCTTTGGCGAGATTGTCGAGATGGAGGACAACTCCCCCACCCTGACCTTCAATGCCATCGGACGCCATCAGTCCATGATGGTCACCACCCGGATCTCCTCCAATAAGTCCCCCTGGCTCTATAACACCAAGGTGGGCGACATCCACGCTATTCCCATCTCCCACGGTGAAGGCCGTTTTGTTGCCACTCCTGAGCTGATTGCCCAGATGGCCGCCAATGGTCAGATTGCTACCCAGTATGTAGACCTGGCTGGTGAGCCTACCTATGACATTCGCTTCAACCCCAACGCCTCCATGATGGCCATTGAGGGCATTACCTCTCCCGATGGCCGGGTACTGGGCAAGATGGGCCACAGCGAACGTATCGGCACCAATATTGCCAAGAACATCGACGGCATGAAGGATCAGATGATCTTCCAGAGCGGCGTCGCTTACTTCAAATAAGTCGTTCTCACACCGGCAACGCCGGCATAAAAATGGAGCAGTCCCTTTTGGGGCTGCTCCATTTTTTCTTACAGGCCCAGCTTTTCCGCCGGATCAATCCAGCTGCCGTCCTGTTTCATGCCCAGATGAAGGTGCGGCTCCTCAGAAGCCTCCATCACTGACGTGTTTCCCACCTGGCCCAGGGTGTCTCCCTGCTTGACCTGCTGCCCCTTGGCCACCGGAATAGCTTCTGCCAGGCCGCAGTAATAAGCAGTCACATCACCATGGGAAACCTCCACCAGGTAGCCCCAACGGCTGTCCAGCCGCACGTCCTGCACGGTGCCATCAGCTACCGCCAGCACCGATGTGCCGTCAGCAGCAGCCAGATCGATTCCATCATGGGTGCGCCACTCTCCCAGCGTCCGGGATTTGACCAGTTCCCCATTGCTGTAGGGGTTGGTAACGGCTCCCTCCACCGGCAGAATCCAGGGAGTAGCAACGGGTTCCTCAGAAGGTGCCGGTTCAACAGATACCTCCATGGTCTGCTTGGCATCTTCCTCTGCTTCAGATACCGAGCCTGTAACTTCCGAAGAAGTCTCAGCCGGATAGGAAACCACAAAGTTTTCCGTTTTCGGAATATCTTCCCTGGAAACTGCCACCTGATCGGCATCCTGGGAGGTTTCATAGCTGGCAGTGGACTCAGGCGG
>CALXFL010000140.1 GCA_944387515.1 uncultured Clostridia bacterium | reverse complement strand
AGAGCAGTATGGACGGGCAAAAAAGCCTGTATTCATGCGGGTTTTCGCCGTTTCGAGCGTCATTCCCACTCGATGGTTGCCGGCGGTTTGCTTGTGATATCATACACAATGCGGTTGATTCCTCTCACCTCATTGATGATCCGGGTAGAAATCCGGTCCAGAACATCGTAGGGAATCCGGGCCCATTCTGCCGTCATAAAGTCAGTGGTGGTAACGCCCCGCAGTGCCAGAGTATACTCATAGGTACGACCATCACCCATAACGCCTACCGAACGGGTATTGGTCAGCACCGCAAAGTACTGGCTGATGCTGCGATCCAGTCCAGCATTGGCAATCTCCTCCCGGAAGATGGCGTCAGCATCCCGCAGAGTGTCTGCCTTTTCCTGGGTAATATCGCCGATGATACGGATGGCCAGACCGGGACCGGGGAAGGGCTGACGCATAACCAGATATTCCGGCAGGCCCAGCTCTCTGCCCAACTGACGGACCTCATCCTTAAAGAGCAGATCCAGCGGTTCCAGCACACCCTTGAAACGGGCAACTACCTCGGGAGGCAGCAACCGGTTGTGATGGCTCTTGATAACATCCGCATCACCCTTGCCGGATTCAATCACATCAGGATAGATGGTACCCTGGGCCAGGAAATCCTGGTTGGTGATATTGAACCGCTCTGCCTCATCCCGGAAGACATAGCCAAACTCAGCACCGATGATCCGTCTCTTGGTTTCGGGGTCATCCACACCCGCCAACTTGTCCAGGAACCGCTTCTGGGCATTGACCCGAACGAAATTCACCGACCATTTGAAGAAAGCGGCTTCGATTTCATCGCCCTCATTTTTACGCATCAGGCCGTGATCCACAAACACGCAGGTCAGCCGGTCCCCAATGGCCTCTGCCATCAGCGCAGCCAGCACCGAGCTGTCCACACCACCGGACAGAGCCAGCAGCACCCGTCCGCCGCCGATTTCCTGTTTCAGCCGCTCCACAGTCGTTTTGCAGAAGTTGCCCATGGTCCAATCGCCCTTGGCGTGGCACACATTATAGAGGAAATTGCGGATCATATCCGTGCCATGCTCGGTGTGATTTACTTCAGGATGGTACTGCACGCCATAAAAGCCTCTGGCTTCATCAGCAATTGCTACATTGGGACAGGCTTTGGAATGGGCCACCAATGCAAAACCGTCCGGAATTGCCGCCATATAGTCTCCGTGGCTCATCCAGGAGATACCCTCTTCGGGAAGACCCTCAAACAGCTTACAGCTGGTATCATAATAGGTGACAGTCTTTCCATATTCCCGGGCAGAATCATCCTGCGCTGCGGTAACCCGCCCGCCCAGTGTATGGGACATAAGCTGACAGCCATAGCAGATACCCAGAATCGGCACACCCCAGGTAAAGATGGAAGGATCCACCTTGGGAGAATCCTCCAGATAAACACTGTCAGGACCACCGGTAAAGATAATGCCAATGGGATGCAGCTCCCGAATCTTTTCCAGCGGGGTGGTATAAGGATGGACCTCACAATACACGCCACATTCCCGCACTCTCCGTGCGATCAGCTGGTTATACTGTCCGCCAAAATCCAGTACGACAACGGTTTCCTTCGCCATATAAAATCCTCTGCTCCTAAAACGGAGCCCCTTTCCTGATCTTATTTTTTCAGAGCGTATTGCTCCAGTATCATGAACGCAAAGCGCAGGCCGTCCGCCTATAATATGGGCAGACCGCCTGTCTTTTATTTCTTTCCAATTCAATCCCTGTCTCATCGCCCCAGTTTATTTTTCTGTTTCAGGGCGAATTTTTATATTGAATCAGGCCAGTACGACAACCTGATCCCGCTCCGGGCCAACCGATACATACTTGATCTTGCAGCCCACCATATCCTCCAGATAGAGGATATAATCCATTGCTTCCTTGGGCAGATCCTCCTGCTTGCGGCAGCCGGTGATATCGCAATGCCAGCCAGACAGATATTCTACCACCGGCGTTGCCCGGTTGAGGGCTTCGCCCATGGGGAAGTAGTCAATCTGCTCACCGTCCAACATATAGTGGGTAACCACCGGAATTTTCTCCATATAGTCCAGGACATCCAGCAGTGTGAGCGCCAGCTCATCCGCACCCTGGCACTTGACGCCGTAGCGGCTGGCCACCACGTCGAAGGGGCCTACCCGTCTGGGACGGCCAGTAGCAGCGCCGTACTCATGTCCGGCTTCCCGCAGCAGGTGCTTCTCCTCTTCGGTCATAGCCTGCTCAGCAGCAAAGGGACCCTCTCCCACACAGGAAGAGTAAGCTTTCATGACGCCAAAGGACTGATCCAGCTGATGGCCGGGCAGACCGGCGCCAATGGGAGCGTAAGCACCAATCACGTTGGAAGAGGTTGTCATCGGATAAATGCCGAAATCCACGTCCCGCAGTGCGCCCAGCTGGGCCTCAAAGAGAATCTTTTTGCCCATGCTATCTTCCTTTGCCAGGAACTCACCGGCATCGCAGATATACGGGCCCAGAATCTCTGCATATTTCTGAAGCCACTGGAAGATTTCATCGAAATCCAGCGGTTTTGCACCGTATACGCTGGAAAGAGTCAGGCTCTTCCATTCCACAATGCTCCGCAGCCGGGGCACCAGGGTATCCAGGTGGAGCAGGTCGCCCATCCGGATGGTTTTCTTCATATACTTGTCGCCATAAACATAGGCGATACCCCGCCGGGTAGAGCCGTATTTGGCATCTCCCAGGCGCTCCTCCTCCAGAGCATCCTGCAATACATGATAGGGCATACAGATGGTGGCCCGATTGCTGATCTTCAGGTTCCGGGGGGTAATCTCCACACCCTTTTCCTGCAGGGTCCGGATCTCCTGATCCAGATGTGCCAGATCGATAACCATGCCGTTGCCCATTACATTGACAACTTCAGGACGCAGAATACCAGAGGGCAAAAGGTTCAGGACAAATTTCCCCCGGGAATTGACCACCGTATGGCCGGCGTTGTTGCCGCCCTGGTAACGGACCACGATATCGTATTCCTGCGACAGCAGGTCTACCATACGGCCCTTTCCTTCATCACCCCAGTTGATGCCAGTGATCGCTGTTAACATCGTTCATTTCCTTTCTCTGCTGACAGACTGATGGAAGTCCGTCCCATTCTGACGGTCTCCCAGCCGGTTTTGGCTGCCGGAAACTTCCAGCCCGGCGGCCCGGCGCCCGCTGCGCCGGCCGGCTATGACAATTCATTGCTTTCAAGCTCCCGCGGTTCAATCTATGGGACCGAACCTCCTCCTTGACACTGCCGTTTTTTCTGTATGGCAGCGGGCGAAATCAAAAGGCGTCCATCAAAAGACAGGACGCCCACGGCCCTGCCCCTTGATGAACGCCTTTGTTCACTGCCATCATTATACGCTTTTTTGGGGGTGGTGTCAATCGATGTTGTTTTAAAAAAAAGCACTCTTTTCAATTTCGGCAAATACCATAAAAAAATGAAGCGCTTTGCCAGAGGAAAGCGGGGCAAATGACAAACCTGTGGAGAAAATCCCAAATCTCTCTTGACAAGGCCCGCCGTTGGGGCATATAATACAGTCGAAAACAGTATGGGCGCTGTAGGGAAGTTCCTACGGCGCTTTCTCTCTTTTTCTGCTGAGAACGGCCTGCGCAGCGGACCTTATCCGGCTCCGTACCGGTTGTTTCAGCGCCATACAGATGATAACAGCGGCCTGGATTGCCGGCTTCACTTGTTTCCACCCAGAAGGAGGATTTTCTGATGAACACCGTTCCTGAAATGTTTGGCTGCATGGTTTTCAATGAAACCGTGATGCGGCAGCGCCTTCCCAAGCAGACTTACCGGGCGTTGAAGCAGACCATTGATGAAGGCAAGGAGCTGGATATTTCGGTAGCCAACGTCGTGGCCAATGCCATGAAGGATTGGGCCTGTGAGAAGGGCGTCACCCATTTTACCCATTGGTTCCAGCCCCTCAACGGTATCACCAGCGAAAAACATGACAGCTTCATCAACCCCAACGGGGAAGGTGGCGTCATTATGGAGTTCTCCGGAAAAGAGCTCATCAAGGGCGAACCGGACGCTTCCTCTTTTCCCTCCGGTGGTCTGCGGGCTACCTGTGAAGCCAGGGGTTATACCGCCTGGGACCCTACCAGCTACGCCTTTATTAAGGATAATGTGCTCTGTATCCCCACTGCTTTTTGCAGCTATACCGGAGAAGCTCTGGACAAAAAGACCCCGCTGCTCCGCTCCATGAGCGCCGTCAGCCAGCAGGCCTGCCGGATTCTCCGTCTCTTTGGTCATGACGTCCCCCAGGTTATGAGCACCGTGGGTGCGGAACAGGAGTATTTCCTGATTGACAAGGAGGATTACGCCAAGCGGATGGACCTGATGCTGACCGGCCGCACCCTGTTCGGCTGCCCGCCTGCCAAGGGTCAGGAGCTGGATGAGCATTATTTTGGCACCCTGCGCACCCGGGTTTCCGCCTATATGAAGGATCTGGACCATGAGCTCTGGCAGTTGGGTGTTCTTGCCAAGACAGAGCACAATGAGGTAGCACCTGCCCAGCACGAGCTGGCGCCCATCTATACCACCACCAACGGCGCAGTGGATTCCAACCTTCTCACCATGGAGCTGATGAAAAAGGTGGCGGAACGGCATGGTTTGGTCTGTCTGCTGCACGAAAAGCCCTTTGCCGGTGTCAATGGCTCCGGTAAGCACAACAACTGGTCTCTGTCCACGCCCACGATGAACCTGCTGGATCCCGGCAAAACACCCATGGAGAATCTTCAGTTTCTGATTTTCCTGGCTGCCGTTATTAAAGCCGTGGATGAATACCAGGATCTGCTGCGGGCCTCGGTTGCCAGCGCTGGCAACGATCACCGCCTGGGCGCCAACGAAGCGCCGCCCGCCATCATTTCCATCTTTGTGGGAGATGAGCTTTCCGCCATTATCGATGCACTGGCCGACGATGTGGCCTATACCTGCCCGGAACGGGTGTCCATGGACCTGGGTGTTGCTGTACTACCCAAGTTCACCAAGGATAACACTGACCGCAACCGCACCAGCCCCTTTGCCTTCACCGGCAACAAGTTTGAATTCCGGATGCCCGGTTCCAACATGAATATTGCCGATGCCAACATCGTCCTCAATACCGCTGTAGCCAAAGAGCTGAAAGAGTTTGCTGACACCCTGGAAACAGCAGAGGACTTCAGTGCAGCTGCCATGGATCTGGTAAAAGCCACCCTGAAAGCCCATAAGGACATTATTTTCAATGGAAACGGCTATTCTGAGGAATGGGAGCAGGAAGCCGAACGCCGGGGACTCTTCAACCTGAAATCCACGGTGGACGCCCTGCCGGTGTTGCTGTCTGAAAAGAATGTGGCACTTTTTGAGCTGTTCGGCGTTCTCAGCCCGGTAGAAATGCATGCCCGGTATGAGGTTGCGCTGGAGAGCTACGCCAAAGTGGTCAACATTGAAGCCCTGACCATGCTTCAGATGGCCAACCAGCAGCTGATGCCGGCTATTGCAGCCTATTCCAGCGATGTGGCCGCTGCGGCTGGATCCAAGATGGCAGTGTGTGACAGCCTTTCCATCAAGGCAGAAACCAAGCTGCTGCGGATCCTGTCTGAAAGCGCCGATGCCATGAGTGATGCGATTGACGAGCTGAGCGAGGCCCGGGCAGCTGCTGAAGCTGCCGGTGATGCCCTGATGGTAGCAAGAGCCTATCATGACACCGTTATTCCCGCCATGGAGGCACTGCGTGCCGCTGCGGACACTGCGGAAAGTGTATGCGGCGAAGATTACTGGCCGCTGCCTAATTACAGCAAGATGCTGTGGTATGTGGATTGAGATTCGAGCATGGATTTCAATATAATAGTCCATAAAAAGGGGAAGGCTTGACTTGCCTCCTAATAAGAAAACATGAGCAAGTCCAGTAAAATCAATGTTTTCAGAGGCAAGGAACACGATGTGAAGTCAAAAATTTAATACTGGCAGGACAAAGGGTGCTGATATGAAATGTCAGCACCCTTTTCCTGTCCCAAACGCCATAGGTAACACAAACCTGTGGCGTTTTTTATGCCCTGCCGGGGGCACCCAAAACTGTATGAAAACGGGTGGGAAATCCCCTGATTTTTCGCCTGTGGGCGGCGCAAACGAGGCCGCCCATATCCTTTCCCTCATGGGAGGCCGGGCAGTGATACAGGGGCACAAAACCACCGAAACGAACACTTTTCAAAACCAACGGAAGGAGGTATCCAACATGGCGGTATTCCGCATTGAGAAAACCCGCGATTACACGGTGATGTCCAACCATCACCTG
>CALXFL010000139.1 GCA_944387515.1 uncultured Clostridia bacterium | reverse complement strand
AAACGGCCAGCCCCTTCCCGATCCATTTGACGCATTACTGTGTGAAGAATAAATCCACAGTCTAAAAATTGCCGCTGCCTCAGATAAACAGGCAGCGGCAATTTTTATAAAACCATACCAATCAGCCGCAATTAGGCTGGGTAGCATTGTCCAGAACCGAACGGACTGGCCGTCCCACAATCAGCTGGGTACCATCGCTGTATCCTTCCGGACGGCCCTCCAGCTCCCGAATCAGGCAGCTGCGGAGATACCCGATCCGCTCCCTCCACTGGGGATCAGTGATGGCGTCGTGCTGCTCCTGTGGGTCGGTATCTAGCCGGAAATACTGCTCCCTGCCCGTCTGGGAGAACCAGATATACTTGTCCTCCCCGGTCACCATAAAGTGATTGGACAGCTCACCGTAGCTGTGCTCGCCGTGAAGCACCTCCCGTCCTGGGTGCAGCAGACTCCGGCCTTCCAGATGGGCAGGAATCTCTGCGCCCGCCAGCTCCAACAGGGTGGGCATGACGTCCTGCAAAGCCGCCACCGAGGGATCCGTCACGCCGGTTTTCCCCAGAATGGAAGCGGGGCCATGGAGGAACATGGGCACCCGGATACTGCCCTGGTAGGGCAGGCTCTTGCGGCAGAAGCAGTGATCGGACAACATTTCTCCATGGTCGGAGGTGAAGAGAATGACGGTATTGTCCATGAGTCCCCGTTCAATCAGCTCCAGCACAAACCGGCCGATCTGCTGGTCCACATGGGTGATGCAGGCATAGTATCCCTGCTGCTGGCGGCGAATGTAGGTGGGATTGACCGGGCCAACGCTGTTATTGAAGATGTGCCCTTCTCGTTCCAGCCGCTCCCTGTCGTCCCAGTCACCCGAAGCGGGCGGCGCCAGAGGCTTGTCATAGAGGTCAAAGTAAACCTGTGGGGCGTCATAGGGCGCATGAGGCCGCACATAGGAAAGCATCAGGAAAAAGGGCATCCGGGGATCCCGGCGCCGGAGAAAATCAATGCCCCGGTCGGTGACCCAGTTGGTGGGGTGATACTTTTCCTCGTAGATCCAGGGGCGGGCCATCCAGGAATTGCAATCGAGACCAGTATCGGTAACATCGGCGGCCACGCCCTTTTCATTCCGCAGCCAGTAGAAGTAATCATCCGCTGTCTTCTGGCTCTCATAGGCGGGCAGTTCCGGCCGCCGGTAGTTGTGGAGATAGCCGTCATGCAGGTCAATGTTGTGAAAGCCCAGATTGTTCCGGAGCGGATGTACATGCATCTTGCCCACACACTGGGTGTAATAGCCTGCCTTGGCCAGCTCCCCTGCCATGGTGGAGCCGTAATTCCAGTCCACCCGGTCCTGGTAGCCCACCCGGCCACAGCCCCGGGGGCTCAGACCAGTGTGCAGTACAGCACGGGCGGCAATACAGCTGGGGCAGGTGGTATAGGCATTGGGGAAATAAATGCCACTGCCGGCAAGAGAATCCAGATAGGGGGTCTGGACATCGGGGTGGCCTGCGATTCCCATGCAGTCTCCCCGCATCTCATCGGTCATGATCAATACAATATTGGGTCTTGTCTGTTCCATGGTAGGGCTCCTTTCAAGGTGAAACCATTCGTTTTCATGAAAGCGCTTGAAAATGGCATCTGTTCCGCCCGTCACATACCAGCGGCATCATACCACCTTCAGTTTAAACCTATACGGGACAAATAGCAATATGCTTTTTATGCAACAATAGGTCCATTCTGAATTCTCGCAGCCTTCCAGCCAAACTCAGAACAATACAACAAAAGGCAGCATCACACGTTTTGGTGTGATGCTGCCCCTGACAGGTCAGAAAAGGGTGGTCTCTCTGTCAGCAGAAAATCTGCTGGAACCGTTCAAGCAGCTCTGCAGGCGTAAAGGGACGGCCCAGAGAAGGCGAAGCATTCTCTCTCAACTCAAACAGATACCGGCCGCTGTATCCACAGCCCTCCAGAAGCTGTCTCAGCTCCTGCCAGTCAATGCAGCCATCTCCCGGCAGCCAGTGCCGTTCATTGATTCGGTCGTAATCAGACAGATGGGTGGTGATGAGGTAGGGACCTGTTTTGGCCACAAAATCCCGGTGTGTCTCCTGAAGCAGGTGGTTGACATCAAAGCAGATGCCAGCATACGCCCCGTTTCCAGTCAGGACGAGCATCTCTTCTCCGCAATTACCCAGGCAGGTCCGGGGCAGGTTTTCCACAGCTACCTGTACACCCTGCTCCTTGGCAAAGGCGCCCAGCTTCTGGATGGAATCCACGGCAGCTTCCATTCTGGCAGGACGCTCCTCATCGGCAATAGGCTCAAAGCTGGGATGCAGAATCACAATGGGAATCTGCCGCTCACCAGACCAGCGGATCAGCGTTTTCAGCTCTTCCAGAATCTTGGTGCGAAACGTCTCATCCACCGCCGAAATATCCCACTGGGTACCGAAGGGAAGATGAAGAGAGGTGGGCTGAATACCTCCCGCCTTCAGGTCATCGTAAACTTTCTGGGACTCCTGGCAGATGGCATTGGTATCCAGACTGTTGTTTGTGTCGATTTCTCCGTGGCTAAATCCCCCATCTGCCGCCGTCTTCCATCTCTCAGGAGAGGAATCGGGGTAAAAACAGGTTGCAAGTCCAAAGCGCTGTTTCATTTTGAAAACCTCCTTTATGTGATACGACAGGCATCACTCTTTTACAGATCCCATCATAACACCTTTTACAAAATATTTCTGCACAAATGGATAAATACAGAGAATCGGAATTGTCGCAACACAGATGGTACAATACCGTACTACATCTTCAATCAGCGCCTCAATGGCATCCGGGCTGGAACCAGCACCGCCGGCTGCCTCTGCCGCGTTGCCGCTGGTGGAGTTGCTGATCAGAATTTCCCGCAGGAAAAGCTGAAGCGGATAGAGGTCCCGCCGTCCCGGCAGATAAATGGCGGCCGAGAACCAGGAGTTCCACTCGCCTACCGCATAATACATAATAATGACGGCTACCGACGCTTTGGCAGCGGGCAGGATAATCTGGAACAAAACTGTAAGATCTCCCGCTCCATCCAGCCGGGCCGATTCCGACAGGGAAACCGGTACCTGAGAAAAGGCAGTTTTCAGGATGATCATGTTCCAGGTGCTAATCAGGGTGGGGATAATAAGCGCCCATCTGGTGTTGAGCAGATGCAGCTTGGTGACCAGCAGATAATCCGGAATCATACCGCCGCTGAAATACATAGTGAATACAAAGAGGAACATCAGAATCTTACGGAGCATGAAGTCCTTCTGCATCATGACATAGGCGCCCAGCATGGTAATGATGGTACGAGCCACCGTGCCCACGATTACATAGAACAGGGTATTTCCATATCCGCTCCAGATATTGGGATTGCGGAATACAATCTCATATCCCCGGCTGGTAAAGCCCAGCGGATGCAGCAGAATACCGGTGTGCTTGGTGAGCAGAGTGGGATTACTGATGGAACCGAAAGCTACGTGCAGCATGGGATACAGGCAGACAATGGCCAGCAGTGTCAGAAAAAGATAATTGAAGATGTCAAATACCCAGTTCAGTGTACTTTTCTTTCCAACCACAATATCTCCCCCTTACCACATACTCTCGCCGCTGATCTTCCGGGCAAACCAGTTGGCCGTCACCAGCAAAATCAGATTGATGACCGAATTGAAGAGGCCGACAGCAGCGCCGAAGCTGAAGTCCATTTCCTGGAGGCCCCGCCGGTAAACAAAGGAGGAAATGATATCGGCTTTTTCATAAATCAGAGGAGAATAGAGCAGAATGGTTTTTTCAGCGCCGGTGCTCATCATGGAACCGATTCTCATAATGAGCTGAAGCACCATAATCGGAATAATGGTGGGCAGCGTAATATGTACCATCTGCTTCCAACGGCCAGCACCATCGATGACGGCAGCCTCATACAGATTGGGGTCTGTTGAGGACAGGGTCGCCAGGTAGAGAATACTTCCCCACCCTACTCCCTGCCAGAGGGAACTGCCGATATACAGCGGCAGGTACAGATCCACGTTTCCCAGCATACTCTGGCGCTCAAAGCCAAACAGCACCGCAATATCATTGAATACACCGATACTGGAGCTGAAATCCTTCAGCAGGCCGCAGACTACTACCAACGAGATGAAGTGCGGCATATAGGAGAAGGTCTGAACGGCCTTTTTGAAAGGCGCACAGCGGATTTCATTGAGCAGCAGGGCCAGGATGATCGGAGCGGGGAACTCTACCAGCAGCGAATAGAAATTGAGCCGGAGAGTATTGAAAATCGTCCGGGAGGCTGTCGGATTGGTCAGGAACTCCACAAAGTTCTTGAACCCCACAAAATCACTGTGAAGGAAGCCCTTACCGGGCCGGTAATCCTGAAAAGCAATGATAATGCCAAACATCGGAAGATATTTGAAGATCAGATAATAGGCTATGATGGGCAGTGCAATCCAATAAAGAGCTTTATGACGCTGATAGTTCTTTTTCAGCCGAACCGCAAAGCTCTGCTCATGACTGGCATGCCTGATAGATGGAATGGTCACCTTGGCACCTTCTTTTCCTGTTGAAATCAAACAGGGAGGCCGAAAACCTCCCTGTCATCCGTTATAGGGGGTTAGCGCTGTTTGGAGAGCAGAGCATCATAAGCCTGCTGATACAGCTCCAGCAGACGGGACATGCCCAGTGCTTCTACCTGCTGGGTAAAGCTGTCAAACTCAGACAGAGGAGTGGCGCCGGTAATGAATTTCAGGCACATTTCCTCGGCATAGGTGTTGATGTCGGTGGTAAGGGTGCCGATCTCATTTGCCACTTCGGTGCTGAAGTTGAGACCAGGCAGCGCATAGGAGTTGTCCGAAGTCTCATCGTCACCCCACATGGCCCGGTAATCCCAGCATCCGGGATCCGCCACGTTGCGGATCATGGATACGTCATCGCCGTAGCGGTATTTGCTCCAACAAGTGTGCAGCCGGACGGTATACTCCAGATCCGAAGCCGGATAATCCGGGTTGTTAAGGGCGTAATCGGTATATTCGGGAATGGTCATGCCGTAATCAGGATTGGCTTCTGTGCTCCAGGTCCAGGAGGTGTCAGGATCGCCGAAGTTGATGACACCGGAGCCCTGCTTGGTAAAGCCGTAGTTGAGGAACTGAAGTGCCAGCTCCTTGTTCTGGGATTTGGCAGAGATGGCGCAAGGCGTGCCGTTCTGGGGGAAGTAGAAGATATCGCCGTGATAGAGATCACCCTCATTTACACGGGGATACGGACCGGTTGTAGGCTCGAAATCCAGATCCTGGGCCAATGTGTAGATCGCGTCGCTGTTTCCGACCACCATGGCCGTTCTGCCAGTGGCAAATTCCTGATCCACGTTGTCAATTGTGGTGAAGTCCTTGTTGATATAGCCCTTCTGATACCAGTCATTCATCAGGGTCAGGTAGTCCTTCAGGCCAGGCTCATTGAAGGTATGATGAATCACACCATCCTTAACAAAGAACCGGATACCGTTATCCACCGTGGCAGCCTCAAAAGTAGCCAGGAACTGCTGCTCAAGTCCGGTCTTGTCCAGCGTAAAGGGCGATACATCGGGATAGGTTTCCTGTACCTTCTTGAAGTATTCTTCGTACTCAGCAAAGGTGGTAGGAATCTCCATGCCCCACTCATCCAGCCAGTCCTTCCGGAACTGAGAGCGGTCATAGTAAGGAGCCTGAATGTCCTTGTAGTTATAAATGCCATAGATGCTACCGTCATCGGTGGTAGCCAGCCGCCAGAACAGATCGTTGTTCTCAAGGAAATAGTTGTAGTCAGGCGCATATTCTGCTACCAGATCAGTCAGGTCTGCAAACACACCGTCTGCAACTGCCGCCGAAGCACCGCCAGCATAATAAGTATCACCATTTACAATGATATCCGGCAGGCTGTCAGACACCACCAGCAGGTTGAAGTTCTCAGCTTCCTGACCCTGGGCGGGATGAACGAATTCCACATTGATGCCAGTATCCTCAACAAACTGCTTGACACTGATATCCTCAGCAAGCGACTGATAGTATTTGGCAGAGGTTGTGTTGAAAGAAATCCACATGGAAATGGTTCCGCCATTCTCTACGGGATACTGCGCCAGAGGTGTCTCCGGCAGAGGAACAACTTTGGCTTCAAATCCAATGGCCTCAAAAGTGGAGTCTGCGGCAGGCACAGAAGAGGTGGTAGAGGCCTGGGAAGAGGTTTCACCAGTGGAAGCAGTGGAACCGGTGCTGGAGGTTGTTTCTTTCTCTCCACAGCCCACTACGGAAAGCAGCATCGCACAAGCGGCCAGGGTGCAGAAAATCCTCTTGGTTTTGTAAGTCTTGCCAGTGTTCATGTTATTCCTTCCTTTCTTTACAGCAGATT
>CALXFL010000138.1 GCA_944387515.1 uncultured Clostridia bacterium | reverse complement strand
TCTGCCTCCAGTCCCTTTTTATGGAGGGAGGAGGGATTTCCATAAGCCTCCACCATGGCGGTCATGCAGGCTTCTGCGGCCTGGGGACAGACCTTGGTGGTGGCACAGTTGTCCAGATAAATTTCCAAAGGGATTCTCCTTGCGTTTATATTGGCAGGAAAAAATCCTGCCGTTTCTGCCTGTATTTTGGGTATAGAATACAGACGTTTTGATTGTCTGAATGGTATCATTTCCATTATACAACAGGCGGACTTAAAATACCAGTCCGGGTGAGAAAATTTGTCTGGTGAAATCTGTATTTTCCGGGGTAAATGAACATTCATATTTTCGAAACCGGTCTAATAATGGCAATATTCTGTGCTTTTTACAGCTGTTTGGTGAAAAAAGAATTGATGAACTGGTATTTTTATGCTATGATAAAGATGCACACCAGATGTTGTGACGGCACAGTCTGGTGACAGGAAAGGAGCGGATCCCTGATGGCAGAAACAGAAAAAGAGAAGAAGTCCATCCATGCCGGTCACCGGCAGCGTGTAAAGGAGCAGTATGAAAAAGCTGGTCTCGATCATTTTCCACAACATAATGTTTTGGAAATGCTGTTGTTCTTTGCCATTCCCCAGCGGGATACCAATCCCATCGCTCATCGGTTGATTGAGGAGTTTGGCTCCTTTTCCCAGGTTTTCAAAGCAGATATCGAACGGTTGGCAGCCATTCCAGGCATGACCAGAAATGCAGCCATTCTGCTTCATCTGGTGCCGGATATTTACCGCAGAATTGCACAGGATGAACTGGACCAGGAGTGGATTCTCAACAACGATCAGCTGGTGGCTCAGTTTCTTACCCGGCAGTTTTATGGACGCAGCAATGAAATCGTGCTGCTTCTCTGTATGAACAACTCCTGCCGGCTGCTGCGGAGTGAAGTGCTGTCAGAGGGCGGTTTGTCCGCTGCTGATGTGAGTGTCCGGAAGCTCTGTGAGGTGGCTTTCCAGTGTGGATGCTCCCATGTGATTCTGGCCCATAACCATCCTGGCGGCAAGGCCTATCCCTCCAACCAGGACATTCAGTTCACCCGTAAATTACAGAATGTGTTGCAGCTGATGGGCATCAACCTGCTGGATCACTTTATCGTTTCTCAGGATGATTGTGTATCCATGGCAGGGCTGGGATATCTTGGTATCCAGCGGGTCAGCGACAAGGCCTTTGACCCCACTTTTTAAGAAAAGCGAGACAAAATCTCTGATTTTTTACTTCCCATTGAACGGACAGATTCAATGGGATTTATTTTTGCACGTTTGTTCTTTTTCCATTGAAAAAGCCTGCTGTCTGTGCTAGAATGGGAAAGGACAAACGGCTTTCTGAGAGAGGAGTGGAGAGATGGATCATTTCAAATTGGTGTCCTCCTACCAGCCCACCGGCGATCAGCCTCAGGCTATTGACAGCCTGGCTGACGGTGTGATGCGGGGCATGAAGGAACAGACCCTGTTGGGTGTTACCGGTTCGGGTAAAACCTTCACCATGGCCAATGTCATCGCCAGAGTCAACAAGCCTACCCTGGTGCTGGCTCACAACAAAACCCTGGCGGCTCAGCTCTGCTCCGAGTTTCGGGAGTTCTTTCCTGAAAATGCCGTGGAGTACTTTGTCTCCTACTACGACTACTATCAGCCCGAGGCCTATATCCCCGGTACGGATACCTATATTGAAAAGGACTCCGCCATCAACGAGGAGATCGATAAGCTGCGCCATTCGGCCACCTGTGCGCTGGGAGAGCGGCGGGATGTCATCATTGTGGCCAGCGTCAGCTGCATCTACTCGCTGGGTGCGCCGGAGGATTACCGGAGCATGGTCATTTCGATGCGGCCCGGTATGGAGATGGAGCGGGACGAGCTGCTGCGCCGGCTGGTGGACCGGCAGTATGACCGCAACGATATGAACTTTGTCCGGGGTAAGTTCCGGGTGCGGGGCGACACCGTGGAGATCTTCCCGGCGGGCAGCTCCGATACCGCTATTCGGGTGGAGTTTTTCGGCGACGAAATCGACCGGATCAGCGAAATCAATCCCCTCACCGGAGAGGTAAAGGCGGTCATCTCCCATGTGATGATCTACCCCGCCTCCCATTTCATCACTCCACCGGACAAGATGCAGGAAGCGCTGTCTGAGATTGAAACCGAGCTTCAGGAGCGGATTCGCTATTTCCGGGAAAACGAGATGCTCATTGAGGCACAGCGGATTGAACAGCGGACTCGTTACGACATGGAAATGCTTCAGGAAATCGGGTTCTGCAAGGGCATCGAAAACTACTCCCGGATTCTGGCAGGCCGTGCGCCGGGCAGTACGCCTTATACGCTGCTGGATCACTTCCCCAAGGATTTTCTCATGTTCATCGACGAATCCCATGTGACCGTACCCCAGGTACGAGGGATGTTCGCAGGCGACCATGCCCGCAAACAGACACTGATCGACTATGGTTTCCGGCTGCCCTCTGCTTACGACAACCGTCCTCTGAATTTTTCTGAGTTCCAGGAAAAGCTGGGGCAGGTCATCTATGTATCCGCTACACCGGCAGAATACGAGCGGGAGCGGAGCAGCAACATTGCCCAGCAGGTGATCCGTCCCACCGGACTGGTGGATCCTGAGGTGGATGTGCGGCCGGTAGAAGGACAGATCGAGGATCTGCTGGGTGAGATTCACCAGCGGGTGGACAAGCAGCAGCGGGTGCTGGTCACCACCCTGACCAAGCGGATGGCGGAGGACCTGACGGACTATCTGAAAGACATGGGCATCAAGGTGCGGTATATGCACCATGACATCGACACCATGGAGCGGATGGAGATCATCCGGGATCTGCGGCTGGGCGTCTTTGATGTGCTGGTGGGCATCAACCTGCTGCGGGAGGGTCTGGACATTCCCGAGGTAAGCCTGGTGGCCATTCTGGACGCCGATAAGGAGGGCTTCCTCCGGTCGGAGACCTCGCTGATTCAGACCATCGGTCGTGCAGCCCGAAACGCAGAGGGCCGGGTCATCATGTATGCCGATGCCGTCACCCCTTCCATGGAACGGGCGCTCAAGGAGACCTACCGCCGCCGGGAGATTCAGCTGCGGTACAACGAAGAGCATGGCATCACCCCCAAAACCATCGTCAAATCGGTGGCAGAGATCATCGAGATTTCGGCCAAGGATACCATCGACAAGAAGGGCAAGCGGCTGTCGGATCTGGAGAAACAGAAGCTCATCAAGGCCTATACTGCCGAGATGAAGGAGGCCGCCAAGCTGCTGGAATTCGAGCAGGCTGCCTTCCTTCGGGACAAGATCAAGAAGCTCCAGGAGGAGCTGGACGGTGGAAAGGCCAAAAAGCGTCGTTGACAACGGGAGGAAAAGCGAGTTTATGGAAGATATCCAGCAGCTTTCTGTCCAGAATCAGGTATTTCGGACAGGAAAAATCATCCGGCGTCCGGCAGGAGAATGGTCTCCTAGTGTACACCGGCTGCTGCTTTTTCTGGAAGAGAAGGGAATACAGGTCCCTCATCCTCTGGGCATTGAAAATGGACAGGAGATGCTGACCTTTGTGGAGGGGGAGTTTGTCCACCCTTATAAATGGACGGATGAAGCGCTTTTTGCGGTGGGAGAGATGGTAGCCCGGCTTCATCGGGCTGCCAGGGATTTTTCCGGCTGTCCGGAGGATAAGTGGAAGCCCTGGTATCTGCGGGAGATCGGAAAGAATCCTCCGGTGTATGGCCACGGGGATATTGCGCCCTGGAATATGGTGACAGAGAATGGAATACCCAAGGCGCTGATCGATTGGGAATATGCCGGTCCTATTGATCCGGTTGTGGAGCTTTGCCGGGTGTGCTGGCTTTTTCCCCAGCTGGTGGATGACGATCTGGCGGCATTGTATGACCTGCCTGATGCGCAGAAGCGGGCAGAGCAGGTCAGAATGATTTGTGATGGATATGGGCTTTCCCGTTCACAGCGTCACTCCATTGTAGAAGGCATTCTTGAACTGATTATCTGTGAGACGGCTCACGAGGCCATTGATCCTGGCCTTACCTTTGAAAGCAACGGCTCTCTCTGGGGCTTTGCCTGGCGGAGCAGAAGCCTTTATTGGATCTGGCGGAACCGGAAGGTTCTGGAGGAGGCATTGATCTGACAGGAGGGAAAGGCATGGTAGAACAGCAACTGGATGGGATTCCCTTTCGTCTGAAGGAACCTTTCGATTTTGGCTTTGTCAGCCGGTGGGGTCGGATATTTCAGGTCTTTGACGACCAGGATTCCGGCAATATCTGCTTTGGAACCGAGCAAAATGGGGAGCGGTTTTTCCTCAAATTTGCCGGCGCTCCTACAGCCCGGTATCAGCGAGATCCGGCAGATGCCGTGGAGCGGTTGCGGTATGCAGCCGGTGTGTACCGGGACCTGAAGCATCCCGCCTTGATTGAACTGCTGGACACAGTGGAAACCGAAGGCGGATTCCTGACGGTTTTCCGCTGGACAGACGGCGTCTGCATGGGCAAGCAGTATCCCGAAAGCCGGAAACAGTTTTTTACTCTCCCTATGGAAAAACGGGAGCAGGTCTTTGCCGACATTCTGGATTTTCATCTGATGACAGCTGCCAGAGGATATGTGGCAGTGGATTTCTATGATGGCAGCATTCTCTATGATTTTAAACAGCAAAAGACTGTTCTGTGTGACATTGATTTTTACCAGAAGCGTCCCTTTGTCAATGAAATGGGACGACTGTGGGGCTCTTCCCGATTCATGTCCCCCGAGGAGTGGGAAAAGGGGGCAGAAATCGACGAAATCAGCAACGTGTTCCTGATGGGATCGGTGGCCTTTGCACTGTTTGGCGGTGAGCTGGATCATGCCCGGGAAAAATGGATGCTGGATGACCGCAGGTATGAGGTTGCGTTGCGGGCGGTTTCCCCTCTGCGGGCGCAGCGGTTTGCCAGCCTGAAAGAGCTTCAGACTGCGTGGAGAGAGGAGAGATTGTAATGGCAAGGACCGAACAGGCGATTTTCACCAATATGTGTATGATAGAGGACGGAGAGGGCAGGGTTCTGATTCAAGACCGAAAGAACCCCAATTGGCCCGGTTATACCTTCCCTGGCGGTCATGTAGAGCCGGGAGAGTCCTTCGTGGGCTCGGTAATCCGGGAGGTCTGGGAGGAAACCGGTCTGACCATTGAGCATCCCACGCTCTGCGGCATCAAGCAGTTCCAGACCAAGGAAGGCACCCGGTATCTGGTGCTTTTTTACAAGGCCAACCGCTTTTCCGGAACACTTACTTCTTCCGATGAAGGAGAGGTGTTCTGGCTGCCCCGGGAAGAGCTGGATCACAGCCCATTGGCTTCGGACTTTGCCGAGATGCTCAAGGTCTTTGAGGACGACACGCTCAGTGAGTTCTATTATCTGCCTGGCGATGAAGAATGGCACTTTGAGCTGCTTTAACAGGACATGAAAGGGGAATCCTGTATGAGGAGAGAGGAATACCAGCAGATCGAGGCGTATATGCAGCGCTGTATGACCGACGCTGCACACGACAGGGAGCATATCTACCGGGTGCTCTACAATGCGCTGGAAATTGCGGCCTCTGAACCGGAAACGGATTTGGATGTGTTGGTTGCTGCCTGCCTGCTGCACGATATCGGCCGGGAGAAGGAATATGCTGCCCCCCATGTCTGTCATGCAGAGGCCGGCGCTGAGATGGCGCTGGAATACCTGCTGGGCCGGGGATGGCTTCCAGAGCGGGCCCAAGCAGTGGCAAACGCCATTCGCACCCACCGGTATCGTCAGGACCGCCCGCCGGTGAGTCTGGAGGGAAAGATTCTCTTTGATGCCGACAAGCTGGATGTGGTGGGTGCCATCGGCATTGCCCGCACCATTTCCTACTGCGGCCATGTAGGAGAGCCCTACTACACCACCGATGAGGACGGCATGGTGCTGGACGGCAGCGGCCAGGAACCACCGTCGGTCTTTCAGGAATATCACCGTAAATTGAAACGGCTTTATGAAGGCTTTTATACTGCCCGGGGCCGGGAGCTGGCAGCAGCCCGGCGCCGTCATGCAGAGGAGCTCTATGCCCATCTGCTGGAAGAGGTGCGGACCGGTCGGGCGGAGGGAAAGCTGCTGGAACGGATCCTCCAACAATAGAAAGGAACAAATACTATGGCCATGGACAAACTCGTCATCAAAGGGGCGAGAGAGCACAACCTGAAAAATATTGATGTCACCATTCCCCGGGACAAGCTGGTGGTTTTCACCGGCCTGTCCGGTTCGGGAAAATCCTCGCTGGCTTTTGATACCATCTATGCCGATGGCCAGCGGCGGTATGTGGAGAGTCTTTCCTCTTATGCCCGGCAGTTTCTGGGGCAGATGGAAAAGCCGGATGTGGACTCCATTGAGGGCCTTTCTCCGGCCATCTCCATTGACCAGAAAACCAC
>CALXFL010000137.1 GCA_944387515.1 uncultured Clostridia bacterium | reverse complement strand
GGGATACCGGTTTGGAGCTGAAGATCGGACTTGAACCGACGACCTGCTGATTACGAATCAGCTGCTCTACCGACTGAGCCACTTCAGCACAGGCTGATATTCAGCCTGTTTAGTATAGCATATTTTTCAGTTTTTGTAAAGGGCTGTTTTGCAAATTGAATCAGCCGTTCTGCTTGGCCTTGGCCTTCATCCGCAGGCTCTTGTCCAGAATCCGCTTGCGGAGCCGCAGGTTTTTGGGGGTGACCTCAATCAGTTCGTCATCTGCAATGAACTCGATGCACTGCTCCAGGCTCATCTCTTTGGGGGGAATCAGCCGGAGCGCATCATCCGAACCGGCAGCACGGGTGTTGGTCAGCTGTTTCCGTTTGCAGACGTTGACCACCAGGTCCTCTGCTTTGGGAGACTGACCGACGATCATCCCCTCGTAAACTTCGGTGCCAGCGGGAATAAAGAGCTGTCCCCGTTCCTGAGCGTTGTAGAGGCCATAGGCCACAGCGGTGCCGGTTTCAAAAGCGATCAGGGAGCCGGTGGTACGCTTGGGAATATCGCCCTTCATGGGCTCATAGCCTTCGAACACCGAGGCCATGATGCCTTCACCCTTGGTATCGGTGAGGAATTCGTTCTTGTAGCCAAACAGTCCTCTGGCGGGAATCAGGAACTCCATCTTGACCCGGTTGCCCTGGGGAGTCATCTGCTGAAGCTCACCCTTGCGGTAACCCATCTTCTCCATGACAGAGCCCATGAATTCTTCCGGAACATCCACCACCAGCCGTTCAATAGGCTCGCACAGCTGGCCATCGATTTCCTGAAGCATGGCATGAGGGGTGCTGACCTGGAACTCATAGCCTTCCCGGCGCATGGTTTCAATCAGGATGGACAGATGCATCTCACCACGGCCCGAAACCAGGAAGCTATCGGCGGAGTCGGTGTCCTGCACCTTGAGAGAGACGTCCTTGAGCAGCTCTCTGTAAAGCCGGTCCCGGATCTGGCGGGAGGTGACGAATTTACCCTCTCTGCCTGCAAAGGGAGAGGTGTTGACCGAGAAGGTCATCTCCACGGTGGGCTGGCTGATCTTCTGGAAGGGGATGGGCTCCACCAGCTCGGCGCTACACAGGGTTTCACCGATGGTGATGTTTTCAATACCGGAGATGCATACAATGTCGCCGACGGTGGCAGAGTCACAGGGAACCCGTTTCAGACCGTCAATCTGATAGAGGGTCACAACCTTGCCCTTGTAACGGGTGTCGGGGTTGTGGTAATCGCAGATGGTGACCTCCTGACCAGGCTTCACCGAGCCACGGCTGATGCGGCCGATGGCGATCCGGCCCACATAGTCGTTGTAGTCGATGGCAGAAACCATCATCTGGAAGGGACCGTTTTCGTCGCCCTGGGGCGGATCCATATGCTCCAGGATCTTGTCAAAGAGGGGACGCAGATCGGTGCCGGGAGTCTCCGGACTGTAAGAGGCAGTGCCCTGACGGCCGGAGCAGTAGATAACGGGGCTGTCCAGCTGCTCGTCGGTAGCGCCCAGGTCAATGAGCAGCTCCAGTACTTCGTCTTCAATTTCATAGAGCCGGGCATCGGGACGGTCAATCTTATTGACCACGACGATGATCTTGTGGCCCATCTCCATGGCCTTCTGGAGCACGAAGCGGGTCTGGGGCATACAGCCCTCAAAGGAGTCCACCAGCAGCAGGATGCCGTCCACCATCTTCAGGACACGTTCTACCTCACCGCCGAAGTCGGCATGGCCGGGGGTGTCGATGATGTTGATTTTGGTATCCTTGTAATAGGCAGAGGTATTCTTGGCCAGAATGGTGATGCCACGCTCCCGTTCCAGGGCATTGGAGTCCATGACCCGGTCTTCTACCACCTGATTTTCCCGGAAGGCGCCGCCCTGCTTGAGCATTTCATCTACCAGGGTAGTCTTGCCATGGTCAACGTGGGCGACAATGGCGATGTTTCTCAAATCATTTCTAATCAATGCAAATTCCTCCATTTTCTCTCTGTACATGGTGAAACAACGATTACTTGTGATACCGGGCACCGGCGTTGATCATAAAGCTCCGGTAGATCTGCTCCAGCAGCATGACCCGTGCCAGCTGATGGGGGAAGGTCATGGGGGACATGGAGAGCCGCAGATCTCCTCTTGCCTTGACGGCTTCCCAGAGACCATAGGACCCGCCAATGACAAAAACCACCTGGCTTTTGCCCGAAACCGGTACCTGGGCCAGCTTGTCAGCCAGCTGAGGAGAGGTGAGCATCTTTCCCTCGATGCACATGGGAATGACAAAGGCATCCCGTGGGATCCGGGAGAGAATGGCCTCGCCCTCCTGCTTCAGGCACTGCTCAATCAGCTTGTCCGACGGATTGTCCGGCAGCCGGCTTTCCGGCAATTCGGTGACCGTCAGCCGGCAGAAAGCTGACAGCCGCTTGGCATATTCTGCGCAGGCAGCGGTTAGGTATTGTTCCTTTAGCTTTCCGATACAGAGAATAGTGACGTTCAGCATGCCAGCACCGTCACCTTTCCCTGGCTCACCTTGGGGAGCACGTCAATTTCATAGTCATCCCCCTGGCGGATGCCCTGCCGGGCCAGATAATCGGTAGCCGATTCCAGAGCCAGCTGGGGGAGGTTGTTGTGTTCGCTGAGATGGGCCAGGGCGATCTGTCGGGTGCCGCTGCGGATCAGCTTTTCCAACGTTTCAGCGCACTGGCGGTTGGAAAGATGTCCCTGCCGGCCGGCAATCCGTTTTTTCAGAAAGTAGGGATAGGGGCCTGTTTCCAGCATTTCCTCGTCATAGTTGGATTCCAGCATGACAAAATCGCAGCCCAGAATACCCTGAAGCACCGGCTGAGAGACATATCCCAGATCGGTACAGATGCCCGCTGTCACGCCGTCCGGCGTATGTACCCGGTAGCCGACGCTGCCGGGACTGTCGTGGGAGGTGGGGAAGGGGTGGATTTCATAGCCGCAGACCCGGGCGGGGCCATCCAACACCTGAATCTCCTGACTGCCCGACAGGCGGCCGCTGTCCAGCAGGCTGCGCAGCGTGGCTTCGGTTCCATAGACCGGAATACCATGGCGGCAGGAGATGGCTTCCAGGCCCTTCACATGGTCACTGTGTTCATGGGTGAGGAAGATCGCCCGAACCGAGTCCGGCGTCAGTCCCGCAGCTTCCAGCAGTTTTTTGAAGTTGCGGATGCCCACACCGGCGTCAAAGAGAATTCCTCCCTCCGCATCCCCCAGAAAGCTGGCGTTTCCGCTGCTGGAACTGCAAAGATTATAGTAAAATGACATAACATTCCTCCCATGAAAATACGCACCAAAAACGCTGTGCGAAAGGGAACGCACAGCGCAGGGAATCAGCGAACCTGTTTCAGCAGGCCGTCCTCGGGAATGCCCACCTTTTTGATGTTTGCGCCAAGAGCACGGAGCTTCTTCTCGATATCCTCGTAGCCCCGTTCAATATAGTGGATGTTTTCGATTTCGGTGATGCCTTCAGCAGCCAGTCCGGCAATAATCATGGCAGCACCTGCCCGAAGGTCGCTGGCCTTGACGGGGGCACCCTTCAGCCGGTCCACACCCTGGATCACAGCTACCTTGCCGTCTACCGAAATATCGGCCCCCATGCGGCGAAGCTCGTCCACATATTTGAAGCGGTTGTCCCAGATTCCTTCGGTGACGATGCTGGTTCCCTCTGCCATGGTGAGCAGGGTGGAAATCTGGGGCTGCATATCAGTGGGGAAGCCAGGGTGAGGCATGGTTTTGATGCTGGTCTTCTGCAGATGACCGGTTCCCCGCACCCGAACGCTGTCGTCGTATTCTTCTACCGAAACACCAATCTTCTGGAGCTTTACGGTAATGGATTCCAGATGTTTGGGAATAACCCCGCGGATCAGCACATCACCTTCGGTTGCTGCGGCAATGACCATAAAGGTGCCTGCCTCAATCTGATCGGGAATGATGGAATACTGGGTACCGTGGAGATACTGAACGCCCCGGATCTTGATGACGTCAGTACCGGCGCCCATGATGTCGGCGCCCATGGAGTTGAGGAAGTTGGCCAGGTCGACAATGTGAGGCTCTTTGGCGGCGTTTTCAATGATGGTCATGCCATCTGCTTTACAGGCCGCCAGCATGATGTTAACAGTGGCGCCCACGGTGACAACGTCAAAATACACCCGTCCGCCGGTGAGGTGATCGGTGGTCAGATGGACCATGCCGCCCTCCATGGTATCGGTGGCGCCAAGGGAAGCAAAGCCCTTCAGATGCTGGTCAATGGGCCGGGAGCCCAGATCGCATCCGCCGGGGAGAGAGACATCTGCCCGGCCTACTTTTCCCAGCAGAGAGCCGAGGAAGTAGTAGGAGGCCCGCATGTTCTTGGTCAGGTCGTATTCCACTGTATGGGAATGGATCTTTCTGGGATCGATATACAGGGTGGAACGGTTTATCATTCTGACCTCTGCTCCCAGCCGGAGCAGGATCTTGATGGCACAGTCAATATCGCTGATGTTGGGAACATTTTCTATGGTACACGGTTCGTCGGAAAGGATGACGGCGGGCAGGATGGCCACAGCAGCATTTTTTGCACCGCTGATGACAACTTCTCCCTGCAAACGATGGCCGCCTTCAATAACATACTTTTCCAAAGCGACACCCCTTTTACAATTTTATATGGCGTAGATTCGCCTGCCGGCAGCACCGGCTTTATAGAAATCCGGCAGAAACACCGGGAAAATTCAGACAAAGCGGGTTTCCCTAAAAAAGAGCGCAACAATACAGGGAAGCCTCATCTTTAACGTTTCTAGTATACCACAAGTGTCTCCAAAATGAAAGAGATTTTGCCCGGAAAATATAGAAAATTAAAAGTGAGCGGATTTTGGATTTATGGCAAATTTGATAGGGCATTTGTCGGGCATTGAGATGCGAAAAATATTTTTCTTCCGGGGTTTTATGTGAAAAGGAGGGAAAACTTGTACCAAAAAGCGAATAACTGTTCTTGCAAAAAGGACAGTTATGCTTCCCTTATATAGCATAGACTGCCCACTTTTCCAATAGGTATTATTGCCGAATGATGGGAGAAATAATTGTATATATTCCCTTTCTTTTCCTTTTTGACGGGTGACTTTCGACTATTGACAAGGCGTATCGAATGCTATATAATAGATTTTACACGTACGCAAAATACTATATATTGTGGTTTGACTTTGTTTTTATCCATTCCATATGGTTTGGGGAGAAGATGGGGAACAGAGCGGCACAGACTGGGGAGAGGACTGTCAGCTGCCGGTGAAGCAAAGCGCAGGCAGTGCGCAGTTTCATACAGTTGTCGTTCTGAGAAAACCAGTTTTGCTTTTATGTTTGGAAAGGAGCAGATTGGATGATTACCAAAATCAGAAAGCGCGACGGCAGAGAGGTTCCGTTTAATATTGAAAAGATTTCCAGTGCCATTTTCAAGGCGGCACAGGCTACCGGAGGCCGGGATTATGAGACGGCTTTCACCCTGGCCCAGGAGGTGGCAGAATATGTGGAGCAGAACTGCCCGGACGCCGTTCCTTCTGTTGAGTACATTCAGGATGCCGTTGAACATATTCTGGTGAAGCGGGGACATGCCCGCACAGCCAAAAACTATATCCTTTATCGGGCAGAGCGTACCCGCATCCGGGAGATGAATACCCAGCTGATGAAGATTTACGAGGATCTGACCTTCCAGTCCTCTGCTGACAACGACATCAAGCGGGAAAATGCCAACATCAACGCTGATACCGCCATGGGCTCGATGCTGAAATATGGTTCTGAGGGCGCCAAGCAGTTCTACCAGATGTTTGTATTGGATCCTGTCCATGCCAAGGCCCATCGGGAAGGGGATATCCATATCCATGACCTGGATTTTCTCACCCTGACCACCACCTGCTGTCAGATTGACCTGGGCAAGCTGTTCAAGGGCGGCTTTTCCACCGGTCATGGCTTCCTGCGGGAGCCCAACGACATTTCCAGCTATTCCGCTCTGGCTTGCATTGCCATTCAGGCAAACCAGAACGACCAGCACGGCGGCCAGAGTGTCCCCTGCTTTGACTATTATCTGGCTGATGGCGTCCGCAAGACCTATAAAAAGCGGTACATCACCAACTGCGCCAAGGCCCTGGAGCTGCTCTGTGACCGTGAGGATGCCGTGGAGCTGGCCGAGGGAATTGCTGCTCAGCTGGCCGAGGAGGGCCTGACTCCCATCCTCGCCAACAACAACGGCTATAAGGAGCGGGAAGCCCAGCTGCTGGAAGAGGCCGGCATTGAGAAATCTCAGATTGCCCACCTCCAGCGTTTTACCGCCAGAGAGGCCCAGAAGGAAACCGATAAAGCAACTTTCCAGGCTATGGAGGCACTGGTTCATAACCTCAATACCATGAACTCCCGGGCAGGTTCTCAGGTGCCCTTCTCTTC
>CALXFL010000136.1 GCA_944387515.1 uncultured Clostridia bacterium | reverse complement strand
ATCTATGAAAATCCCTCTCCTGGAAATAAGCAGGGCGGCATCTCCACCCTGGAAGACAAATCCCTGGGCTGCACCCAGAAATCGGGCTCCGCACCGGTGGAAGCGGTGGTCGGCTATGGAGACAGGGTACAGAAAGCAGGTTTGAATCTGCTGAATGCCCCGGGAAATGATCTGGTGGCCTCTACCGCGCTGGCAGCAAGTGGCGCTCAGGTGGTGCTGTTCACCACCGGGCGGGGCACGCCGTTTGCCTGTCCGGTCCCCACGGTGAAAATTTCCAGCAATACCGGCTTGGCTGAGAAGAAGCAGAGATGGATCGATTTTGACTGTGGCGTGCTGACCCGGGAAAGCACGCCGGAGCAGTTGGGGCAACAGCTGTTTGAATTTGTGCTTCAGGTGGCATCGGGAAAATGGGTGAAGTCGGAAGAGCTGGGCTTCCATGACATGGCCATCTGGAAACAAGGCGTCACGCTGTGACAGAGAGGTAAAGGAGTGCACAATGAAACAACTTTCTTATCAGACCCTCAGGGAAGCAGGCCATGAGGGCTACCTGCTGGAACAGGCACCGGAAAAGGTGATTCAGTTCGGGGAAGGAATTTTCCTGCGGGGCTTTGCTGACGCTTTTCTGGATGTCCTCAATGAGAAAACCGGCCTGGATGCCAAGGTGGTGCTGGTGCAGCCGGTAGGCAGGAAGGACCACACAGAAGCTTTCCGGAAACAGGACGGGCTTTATACCCTGTATCTGCGGGGCTTTGAAAATGGAGAGCGGGTAAACCGCAAACGGATCATTTCCTGTGTCAGCCGCTGCCTCAATCCCTACGCTCACTATGATGAGATTCTGGCCTGTGCCGAAAATCCGGCGCTGCGTTATATTATCAGCAACACCACCGAGGCGGGCATTGTCTACGATCCTGCCTGTCAGTTGGAGGATGCGCCGCCCCAGACTTTTCCTGCAAAGCTGACCCAGTTTCTTTATCGTCGGTTTCAGGCAGTGGGAGCCCAGGGCGACGGCTTTGTCATTCTCCCCTGTGAGCTGATTGACGACAACGGAAAAATGCTCCAGCATTGTGTAGAGCAGTACATCGGCCAGTGGAAACTGGAGCCTGCCTTTCTCCAGTGGGTGGAGGAGAAGAACGTCTTCTGCTCCACCCTGGTGGACCGGATTGTCACCGGCTATCCCGCCGGAGAGGTAGCCCGGTTGCAGGAGGAAAACGGCTATGAGGATGCCCTGCTGGATACCGGCGAGGTTTTTGCCTTTTGGGCCATTGAGGGGCCGGAATGGCTGAAGAAGGAGCTTTGGTTTGAGGAAGCGGGCCTGCCGGTGGTGGTGACTGCTGACTGCAAGCCCTACAAGGAGAGAAAGGTTCGGATTCTTAACGGTGCCCATACCTCCATGGTGTTGGGTTCGTTTCTGGCTGGTGAGGACATTGTGCGGGATTGCATGGAGGATGAAGTCATCTGCGGCTTTATGAAAAAGGCGCTATACGATGAAATTCTCCCCACTCTCACTCTGCCCAGGGAAGAACTGCTGCAATTTACCGGTTCAGTGGTGGAGCGGTTCCGGAATCCCTTCATCGACCACAAGCTGTTAAGCATCTCCCTCAATTCTACCGCCAAATGGAAGGCCAGAATCCTGCCTTCTTTGCTGGATGCAGTGAAGCTTACCGGTAAGGTGCCGGCCTGTCTGGCCGCTTCCTTTGCGTTCTATCTTCTGTTTTATCACGGCGATAAGCTGGGAGAAAACGGTCTGGAAGCGACATACAACGGCAGAAGCTATACGATCGTCGATGACCAGCAGGTGTTGGTGTTCTTCTACCAACATCGGGATACCCCCATGGCAGAGCTGGCACTGGCAGCGATGGCCAGAACCGACTTCTGGGGATGTGACCTGACCCAGATTGTGGGCTTTGCAGATGCCGTTCTCCATTGTCTTGAATCGGTGGAAAAGACCGATATTAAAGCAGTGATGAAAGAACTGGCCGAGGCCTGATGTGACTGGCAAAGTCTCAGCCCTTCCCTGCTATCCGATGATGGAGCAGGACTTCTAAAACAACAATCTGTGCAGGACACCTCAGGTTAGAGGTGCCCTGCTTTTTTGTCTCGCTTTCTCCGTCTGCTGCGGGGAATTTCGCCATTTTCCCCCTTTTCGGATGATGGCGTTTATGTTACAATAGAAAAAGAAAACTACAACGAGGAGGATTTTTCCAGCGGAAATGCCTGCTGGAAAAAACATTTGTCATGTCATTTTTTGGAACAAAACCCACTGGCATCTCCTGGCTGGTGGTAGGGCTGGGCAACCCGGATAAAAAGTATCAGAAAACCCGGCACAATGCCGGGTTTATGGCGCTGGACGAAATGGCAGCGTCCCTGTCGGCGGATGTCACCAAAAAGAAATTTGATGCCCTGGTGGGAGAAGCCGTGATTGCCGGACAGCGGGTATTGCTGATGAAGCCGCAGACCTATATGAATCTGTCAGGAACAGCGGTGGAAAAGGCTGCATCCTTTTACAAGATTCCCCCTGAGCGGATCATCGTGCTGTTTGACGACATTTCTCTTCCCCCCGGCAAGCTGCGGATTCGCCGCAAGGGCAGTCATGGCGGCCATAATGGTATCCGCAACATCATAGACTATCTTCAGAGCGATCAGTTCCCCCGGGTCAAGATCGGTGTAGGAGAAAAACCTCATCCTTCCTATGATCTGGCGGACTGGGTGCTGTCGGTCTTCAAACAGGACGAGCTGGAAGCCGTTCAGCAGGCAGCTGGACATTGTCTGGAAATCGTGGAGCTGATGATCAAAGGACAGACTGACAAGGCGATGAATCTGTACAATTCGTAATACTCTATAAAATAATACAGGAGGTGTTTTCTTGAAGCTGTTTTCTACGGTGGCAAAGCTGCTCAAACCCTATCAGCAGCTGATGGCATGTCTGCACAGTGGGCAGACGCCGGTGCTTTGTGTCGGCCTTTCCAACATTCATAAGGCACATTTCATCTACGCAGCCACAGAGGAGCTGGATGAACCGGTATTGGTGCTTACACAGGATGAAATGGCAGCAGCCCGGCTGGCGGCGGACCTCAACGCCATGGCAGGTTGTGAACTGGCAGCAGTATATCCCGGCCGGGATTTTTCTTACAGGCAGATGGAAACCATCTCCTCTGAATATGAGCAGTCCCGTCTGGGGATCTTGTCCCGGCTGCTTACCGGAGATCTGAAACTGGTCATTTCCTCGGTGCAGGCGGCCATGAGCCGCACCATTCCGCCGGATATGCTGGATGCGCACACCTTTTCTGTTTCTCCCGATACACCCATGGGACTGGAAGAGCTGGTGAAGCGGCTCAGCGCCGCCGGCTATATCCGCCGTTCTCAGGTAGATGGAATGGGACAGTTTTCGGTTCGGGGCGGTATTGTCGACGTCTTCCCCCCTCGGGAGAGCAATCCAATCCGGGTGGAGTACTGGGGCGACGAGGTGGACACCATCTCCTATTTTGAGCTGGACAGCCAGCGGCGTACCGATCCGGTAGAGGTGCTGGCGGTTTCTCCGGTAAGTGAAGTGGTAGTCTCCAATGAGGCACTGCAACAGCTGCTGAAGGATTTTCTTTCCCAGTTGCCCAACCGGAAAACCAATGCAGCTGTCCGGGAAACGCTGGAAAAGGATCTGGAACAGCTTGAGAGCGGCTTACAGCTGGATTCCTGTGACAAGTATTTCCCGCTGGTTTATGAGCAGTTTTCCTGTCTACTGGATTATTTTCACCATGCGCCTATTTTCTACAGTGAACAGAGCGAAGGCCGGGAAGGCGCCCGGGCAGCTTTTTGGCAGTACAGCGAGGATATGAAGCAGCTGTTGGAGGATGGTCAGCTCTGCAAAGGCCTGGACCGGTATATGCTGAGTCCGGAGGAGCTGGATGCCCGGTTGGAGGATCATCGGGTGGCGTATCTGGAGACCTTTGCCCGCAATACGGTGGGAAAGGTCAAACAGCTGATTACCATCAGCCCGTTGCAGAATTCTGGCTGGAATGGAGACCTGAAGCTGTTGCAGGCCGATCTGGAGCCTATGTTGGAGCAGAAATATTGCTGTGTGGTCATGGCGGGTACCCCCAAGGCGGCGGGCAATCTGGCCGAGGACCTGCGGCAGCTGGGGCTGCCTGCCCAGCACTTCCAGGACCTGGAGGAAATGCAGTACGGACGGGTCATGGTGCTGTCCGGCAATGTTTCCACCGGCTTTGAGTATCCGGAGATCCGATTCAGCCTGACCACCATTTCCCGCAGCTATCAACTGCCTACTAAAAAGGCCAAAAAACGCAAGGGAGAGGAAGTCCGTTCCCTGTCGGACCTGTCCAAGGGCGATTATGTGGTTCATGATACCTATGGCATCGGCATTTTCGACGGTATCCACAAGCTGGATGTCCACGGTATCGTCAAGGACTATATCAAGATTCAGTATGCGGGCGCCGACGTGCTCTTCCTGCCGGTGACTCAGCTGGATCTGGTCTCCAAGTATATCGGCCCCCGGGAGGACTCCAAAATCAAGCTGAACCGCCTGCATTCTGGTGAATGGCAGAAGACCCGCCAGCGGGTGCGTAAGGCAGTGGACGAGATGGCGGATGAGCTGATCGCCCTGTACGCCAAGCGGATGTCAGTGAAGGGCTATGCCTTTTCGGAGGACACCGAATTCCAGCAGGATTTTGAAGCCCATTTCGAGTATCAGGAAACCGATGACCAGCTGCGCTGCATTCAGGAAATCAAACACGATATGGAACAGCCGGTTCCTATGGAACGGCTGCTCTGTGGTGACGTAGGCTTCGGCAAGACCGAGGTGGCGTTGCGGGCAGCATTCAAGTGTGTCACTGAGGGCAAGCAGTGCGCCATCCTATGTCCCACTACCATTCTGGCCTGGCAGCACTATCAGACCATCCGTCAGCGAATGGGAAACTTCCCGGTACGGGTGGAACTGCTTTCTCGTTTCCGCACTGCCAAGGAGCAGCGGGAGGTCGTCAAACATCTGGCCATGGGATTGGTGGATATTGTGGTGGGTACTCACCGCCTGGTGTCCAAGGACATCCATTTCCATGATCTGGGGTTGGCCATCATCGATGAGGAGCAGCGCTTTGGCGTGGCTCATAAGGAGCGTTTCAAGGAAATGTTGGCGTCGGTGGACATCCTGACTCTGTCGGCTACGCCCATTCCCCGGACCCTGAATATGGCCATGTCGGGCATCCGGGACATGAGCGTCATTGAGGAGGCTCCCCAGAACCGCCATCCGGTTCAGACCTATGTGCTGGAGCATGACAACGGCGTGGTGATTGAAGCCCTGAAGCGGGAGCTGCGGCGGGGCGGGCAGGCCTATTATATTTTCAATAACATTGAGATGATTCACAGTGTGGCAGCCCGGCTGAAGGAAGCCATTCCTGAGGCTCAGATTGGCGTTGCCCATGGCAAAATGCCGGAGCATGAGCTGTCCCAGGTCTGGAAGCAGCTGATGGAGCATGAGATCGACATTCTGGTCTGCACGACCCTCATTGAAACTGGTGTGGATGTATCCAACTGTAACACCCTGATTATTGAGAATGCCGACCGGATGGGCCTTTCTCAGCTGTATCAGTTGCGGGGCCGGGTAGGCCGGTCCAACCGGCGGGCGTATGCCTATTTTACCTTCCAGCGGGGCAAGGCTCTCAGTGAGGTCGCCACCAAGCGGCTCAATGCCATCCGGGAATTTACCAAGTTCGGCTCTGGCTTCCGGATCGCCCTGCGGGATCTGGAGATCCGGGGCGCCGGCAACTTCCTGGGAACCCGGCAGCATGGCCATATGGAGGCGGTGGGTTACGATATGTACCTGCGGCTGCTTTCTGAGGCTGTGGCGGAGAAACGGGGAGAAGCACCGCCCGTCAAAGCTGCGGTGGACTGCCTGATCGATGTTCAGCTGGAAGCTCACATTCCCGAAAAATATATCGACACCCTTTCCCAGCGGATCGACGTTTACCGCAAAATTGCCTCCATCAAAACGGAGGAGGACAGCATGGATGTGCTGGATGAGCTGATTGACCGGTTCGGCGAACCGCCCCAGTCGGTGAAGGTGCTGGTGGATGTGGCGCTGCTGCGGAATATGGCGGCCTCCTTTGGCTTCAAGGAGATCTCCCAGCGAGGGGACACCCTTCACCTGGTACCGGAGCGGCTGGAGCCCAATCTGGTGGCGATGCTCAACAGTGTCCTCAAAGGCCGCTGCTCTGCCATCGGTGGCAGTGTACCGGTGGTGCTGGTCAAGATGCAGGGACAGGATGCGCTCACCTGTCTGCGGGAAATCTTTTCGGTTCTGGAAGGATTCCGCAGCGGAGAGCTGTTTGAAAAACTCAAAGAGGAAGCCCGGCAACAGCGTGCTTCTCAGAAATAACAGACAGAAAGGAAATCATCATGGAAAATTTTCAGTATTACACCCCTACCCGTGTGATTTTTGGCCGGGA
>CALXFL010000135.1 GCA_944387515.1 uncultured Clostridia bacterium | reverse complement strand
GTTGATATAGAAATTGGTGTTTTCGGTAATCATCGACGGGATGTCGATGTCGTCAAAAAGAAGCGCCTTCTTTTCTTCGTCCCACCCATCAATGGCAGTCTGGATACTCTCCGCGGCAATCTCACGGTAGTCCGGCCCCAGCCAGTCCCGCAACGACAGCAGCTGTCCGGTTTGCAGGTCGATGTTGTAAAAATACTGCTGGAAGTAGGCGCTGGCCATGGTTTCGCTTTTGGAAATGACGAAGGAGGCCAGCTGGTCATCCAGATGGGTGATCTCATAGCCCACCTCAATGGAGATGGGCATAAAGGATTCCGGATCTCCACCCGTGTCCAGATAGGCCTGGTAGTATTCCTCTGCCCGTTTGCTGGCGGCGTCCACTTCATTCTGAATCAGCCGGTTGATCTCCAGATTGACCTGATTTTCCAGCTGGCTGCCGCCGGTGATCTGGATGTGGGGCACCTGAACGTCTAGATATCGGATTTCATCCTGCTGGCGCCAGCTGCGGAAGGTGAAGATTTCACAGACCGGTCCCACCAGCGGCAGCTGTCCGGCAGTCTCTGCAAAGGCGGGGGAGCAGTTGAGCAGTCCCACAAGCCCGATCCATCCGCCCAGTACCAGACAAGCTGCCCGCTTCCAGATGGGAACCGGCCGTCTTGCAGTCCGCAGGCCGAATCGGATAGCATCCTCCACCCGCAGGGAAAGATCTGACGGAATGGGGATTTTCTCATAGTATTGTTTTCCAGTCATGGTTTGTCCTCCATTTCCAGTCTCAGCAGTTTCAGCGCCTTGTAGAGCCTTGATTTGACGGTACTGAGATTGGTGCGGGTGATGCGGGCAATTTCCTCCAGCTTCATGTCCTCAAAGAAGCGCAGCAGAATGATGGTGCGCAGATGGGGTGGGAGCTGGCTGATGGCTTCATGAAGGTCCTGGTTCCCCTGTTCCGGTGCTGCCAGCTCCTGTTCCAGGGACTGAATGGGCAGCAGCTTCCGGTTTTTCCGCAGATACATCAGGCATTCATTGACTAAGATCCGGTAAAACCAGGTTTTCAGCCGGTCCGGCTGCCGCAGGGTGTGCATATTCTGAATGGCTTTGACGATGGCGTCCTGCACCAGATCCATGGCGGTTTCGCTGTCCCGGACATAGCTGAAGGCCAGCCGGTAAAACTGCTGCTGATTTTCCCGGATAAAGGGGATCAGTCCGATGGCGTCCTGATTTTCCAGAAACATCCGCTGTCACCGGTCAGGACTGGGGCATGGTATGGGTTTCCAGGTAGGAAAGCCAGGTCTGGCAGTATTCCTTCTTCAGGTGGATGCCATCGGCAGCCGCTTCCTCTGGCAGTGCCCCATCCGGGCCCGCTACAGCCTCCGCCACGTTGAGGTAGTAGACCTGCTTGTCCGCAGCCAGCTGCTGAATCAGCTGGTTATAGCTGTCTATTTTGGCGTTGGTGATATAGTTGTGGGTGTTGGAAACCTGCTGGCTCACTGGCAGGATGGATTGCAGGTAAATGGTGGCATCCGGATTGATGCGGCGGATCTCGTCGATGATTTCCCCGTATTTTTCAATAAAGATGTCGCTGTATGCCCAGCCGGATTCGTTGATGCCAAACATCAGGTAGACCTTGGAAAAGCTGGTGTCTGCCAGTGCTTCCATCACCGTTTTTTTCTGTCCGTCCTGCTGAATGACCGGATCGGTGAACACCGTATTGACCATCAGTCCCTTATGGGTATAGGCAGTGGTATCCGACAGGTTGTTGTAGAGGATGAATCCTTCTGTCCGGGAATCTCCGATAAATACTGCGTCCTTGAAGTAATCGGTGGTGACTGCTTCGCTTTCCGGTACGGGCTGGGTGAAATCCCAGTCTTCGGCGGATGCAGCAGAGCACACTTCAGAGGATGCCGTTTCGGATACGGGTTCCGAGGTTACTGCTTTGGATGAGGGTTCGCTGCTTTCAGGCAGAGCAGATACCTGGCTGGATTCCAGGGAGGATTCTTCAGGTTGGGAGGAAGTGGGTTCCTTTCCGGCAGCGGTCACCTGAATCAGATAGAAGGCTCCTGCAATCGCCACGGTCAGGGCGAGGGTAACGCCCAGAAAGGGCGAGCGGCGGCGTTTCCGGCGGTGGGAATGGTGTGAGGGACGGGGGGTAGGTTTGCGTACAGACATAACGGCAATGCTCCTTTGTTTCCATATATGATCAATCGGGATCCTTTTGATACCATGTATCGGCTAGAATTTTCCCAGTCATTATGTAAGATGATTCTAAGGGCCAAAAAGTTTAAGGAAATCGAAAAACTTTTTTCCAGGACCTTCCTTGACAATATTGTCAAAAATGGTTTAAAATAATCTCAGTTGAACAGAATGTATTTCTGGACACCATGCAGAGAGTTCAGATTGGAGGGAAGATTATGACTTTTCAGGCTTTTTTACAGACACTGCCCGATCATGAAACGGTGCTTCAGCGGTTTGGAGGAAGTGAGGCCCTGCTCCTTCGCTTTGTCCGGAAGTTTCCCGGTGAGCCCACCTTTGGACAGCTGAAGGCGGCGATGGAGGCGGGAGACTGGAAAGGCGTGGAAACCGCCGCCCATACCCTGAAGGGGGTAGCAGGCAATCTGGGGTTCCAGCAGCTTTTTTCCCTTTCCCAGCAGATGGTGGATGCAGTCCGCCGGGGTGATCTGGCTCTGCTGCCAGCACTTTGGCAGCAGGCAGAGGCAGCGTATACCGTCCTCTGTGAGCAGATTGCTTCGCTGGATTGATGCCCATTCAAAAAGCCGTATACCCAGGCTTTGACCTGAGTATACGGCTTTTTGTTTAAGCAGGCGGATTAGTCCAGCACGCCGGGCTTGCCCATGGGGGGCATGGGAGGGGTCAGTCGGGGACGGGAGTGAATCTCCACCGGCTGATGGCTGGCGCCGCTGGCGGCGAAGGCCTCCATTACTTCCAGTACATGGAAGGTCAGTTCGCCGTTGGCCCGGTGCTGGCGGCCGGTCTGAATGGCCTTGGCCATGTCCGCAAGGCCAAGAGCACGGCTGTTTTCCCGGTAGGGGAAGGTCAGCGGGATCTCCATGACTTCGCCCTGCTCCGGCCGCAGCAGCTTGATAGGGCCGCCGAAGGTGTTGGGGTCAGGGACAAAGAGGGTGCCCTCTGAGCCATAGATTTCCAGCCGGGACTGGCCAGGATAGTAGACGTCAAATGTGGTAAACAGAGTTCCGATGATGCCGCTTTCAAACTCCATCATACCGGTGAAGTAGGTGGGCACATGAACGTCGATGGTTTCGCCGAAGTGCTCCTTGCTGGTGATGGTGCGCTCCGGGAAGGTGGTGCGGGTCAGGGCTGTCACCGAGGAGACGCCGCCCAGCAGATTCACCATGGCGGTCAGGTAGTAGGGGCCCATGTCCATCATGGGGCCGCCGCCGTACTGGTAGTAGAAGTCGGGATCGGGATGCCAGCTCTCATGGCCCCGGCAGATCATGAAGCCGGCAGCGCCTACCGGCTTGCCGATGTAGCCGTCTTCAATGAGCTTGCGGCAGGTCTGGATGCCGGCGCCCAGGAAGGTGTCCGGCGCACCGCCCAGCATCAGGCCCTTTTCCCGGGCCAGGGCGGCGATTTCCTCACCCTCCCGGAGAGAGGCACCCAGGGGCTTTTCGGAATATACATGCTTTCCTGCCCGCAGGGCGGCCATGGAGACTTCATAATGCTCATAGGGACGGGTGAGGTTCAGGACAATGTCCACCTCCGGATCCGCAAAAAGCTCGTGCATATCCTCGTAGAGCTTGGGAATCTGGTATTCTGCCACCGCCTTTTCTGCCCGCTCCCGGATCAGGTCGCAGACACCGATGACTTCAATTTCCCGAAAGAGGGTAGTGATGTTTTTCAGGTAGATGCCGCTGATGGCACCCACGCCGACAATGCCGATTTTTACTGTTTTCATCCGGGTTTCCTCCCCATCAATACATCTTGGCGGTGTTTTCAAACCGTTCGGTGGTCAGTCCCTGTTCCCGGGCCAGGGCGCAGCCCTCTGCTGCCCAGAGCATACCCCGGCGCATCAGCTCCTGTGCGTTGGGGCTCTTGTCAAAGACATCATCGTGATGGCCCAGAGAGCAGTAGAATACCCGTCCATTGCCCCAATACTTGGTCCAGGCCACCGGCATATCCACCGGCTTGTTGGAAATGTGGTAGTAATGCACCAGCGGGAACCGGGTAGTAGCCAGTACCTCAATGGCAGGGTCGATGTGCAGGTAGTAGTGCTCGCTGCATACCGGGAAGTCTTCCAGGCCCTGGGTGATGGGGCTGGAGCCGTGGCAGATGTTGACCATGTATTCCTGTCCGTCGCCGCCGGGGTGGCTGACCCACTGGCCGCCGGTAATGAACTGCCATTCGGTGTTCTGACGGAAGGCATCGCACATGCCGCCATGGCAGCCCGCCAGGCCGACGCCGCTGCCTACTGCCTTGGAGATGTTGGTGACGGCCTCTCTGCTGATCTCACCCATGGTCCAGCAGGGGATAATCAGGTCGTAGGTCATCAGGGTTTCCAGGTCTTCCAGGTACTGCTGGTCGTGAACAATGTCCACCTGGTAGCCGGCCTGTTCCATCAGCCGTCCGAACCGGGCCGATACCAGTTTGGGCTCGTGGCCATCCCAGCCGCCTTCAAAAATCAAAACCTTTTTCATTGTCGTGTACCTCCTGTCTATGGTGTATCTGGCAAATGGCAGACCTGCCGTCTTCCGGCAGACTGCATACTGTTTCAGAGAGAATCAGATCCAGCAGGGAAGGCCCTGACGCTGCTCGTTGGAGGCAAAGGCCAGGTCGATGACCTTCATGACCCGCAGAGCCTGCTCCGGCTTGACCAGCAGCTCTTCCCGGCCTTCCAGCACGCCGACGATGTTCTTATAGTAATCGCTCCAGTCGGTGGTGACCTCCGGCAGCGGCAGCTCCTTCATGGTGAAGCTGGGCCGGGGCGCCATGGTGCGGGTGGGGCCTGCTTCGGTATAGACGATGTCGTCCTCCCACTTCATCTGGGCGTCTTCCTTCAGCTGGACCATCTTTCCTTCACAGGCCCAGTTGCGGATTTCGGCGGTGCCGTCCAGGCACTGCATATGCCAGCGGGGGCTGTTGATCAGGCAGTTGGTGCTCATTTCCAGCAGGGCGGACACGTTGTTTTCAAACCGCAGCATAACCTTGATGTTGTCGTCCACCTCGTCGGAGAACATGCAGAGCAGATGGGCCTCCACCGAAACCACCGGCGCTTCAATCATCATCATCAGCTGGTCAATCAGGTGGACGCCCCAGTCCAGCAGCATGCCGCCGCCATTCTGTTTGTGGCCCCGCCAGCCGTGCATGGCCTGCCGGGAGCCCTGGACCTTGCTTTCGATGAAGTAGGGGGTGCCCAGCAGCTTTTCGTCGTAGATTCTCTTGATGATCCGGTAATCCTTGTCCCAGCGCCGGTTCTGGTGAATGGAAAAGAGCCGGCCGGTTTCTTTGGAAACGGCGATGATCTCCTCCAGTTCGGAGGCATTAAGGGTCACCGGTTTTTCAGAAATCACCTGCTTGCCGGCCCGCATACAGGCGATGGCCAGCGGCTTGTGGAAGTCATTGGGGGTGGCGATGGTAACCAGCTCCACCTCCTGGTCGGCCAGCAGCTCTTCCAGGGACGCATAGGGATGGAGTCCCAGAGAAGCAGCTTTGTCCAGTGCCTCCTGCCGGATGTCGTAGACGCCTTTTACCCGGAGATCCGGGATTTTCTCGGTTACGTTCTGGTAGTGCCAGCTGCCCATGCCGCCAAATCCGATAATGGCCATGGTGTGTTTCATAGAAAGTCCGCCTTTCAAAAATAATGCACAGGAAAGTGCGCACTGTTTCCTGTTTTCTATTGATATTGTAGCAGGAAAGATGGTATAATGCTAACTGAATTCCAGCAAAAACTACTCATTTTTTGCAGCGGAGGACAGGATGATTCCTTTTTATGAGCACAAGACCCTGCTGGCTCATGCTTTTTGTGCCAGGCAGATGAATTTCCCGCCTCATTTTCACAGCTGTGCCGAGCTGCTGCGGCTGCATCAGGGACAGATGCTGGTGCAGATTGACCGGGATGTGGTGGAGGTGAAGAGCGGCCAGCTGGCGGTGATTTTTCCCGACACCATCCACAGTTATCAGACCCTTTCTGCCCCAGAGGAAATCCAATTGGAGCTGTTCATTCTGGGGGAGGGAACCGGCGGTGAGTGGGAGCGGGCGCTTCGGCTCAGCCGACCGGAGCAGCCGGTTTTGCAGCTTGACAGCCTGCATCCTGATGTAACCTATGGACTGGATGCCCTGCTTCGGGAGGAGCCAGACTGGTCGGATGAACCGGCAGCCCGGGCCCTGGTGCAGCTCTGCTGGGCGAGACTGCTGCCTAGGATGTCCCTGGTTCGACGGGAGCGGGAGCAGACCGATCTGCCCCGGCAGCTGGTGTCCTATATGCTGGAGCATTTTCAGGAGCCTGTTTCCCTGAGCAGCCTGTCCCGCATCTTTGGTGTCAGTGTTTCCGCACTTTCCCGGGTGTTTACCAATACCCTGCATACCGGATTTTCTGAATATTTGAACCATCTTCGGATTGAACAGGCCAAAAAGATGCTGTTGGAGACAGAACTTTCCATTCTGGAGGTGGGGTTTGCCTGTGGCTTTCAGAGCCAGCAGAC
>CALXFL010000134.1 GCA_944387515.1 uncultured Clostridia bacterium | reverse complement strand
GGAAATTTCACACATCCCGGTGGAAAACAGTTCCGATCAGCCAATTATTTGTCTCGTATGTTTTTGATGAGATCCTCAATGATTCCCTTTTCATGAGGGTTGGTGCTCATCAGCTCCTCTACTTTTTTCAGGGTATAAACGATGGTGGTATGGTCCCGTCCGCCGAATTCCTGTCCGATCTGTTTCATGGAGATCTGGGTAATCTCCCGTACAATATAAATGGCAATCTGCCGGGCAGTGGAAATCGGACCGCTTCTTTTGTTGGAACGGATGTCTTCCGGCGATACCTCAAAGGTACGGCTGACCTCCTCGATGATCTTCTCCACGGTTACAGGTACCGGCTGTTCATCGTTGAGAATCTCCCGGATGACGCCCTGGGCATTGGGGAGTGTAATGGGATCTCCGGTGAGAACCCGGTTGATTTTCAGCTTTTTGACGGCGCCTTCCAGCTGACGGATATTGCTTTTCAGCTTGCCGGCGATGAAATTGACGATCTCATCCGAGATGTCCAGCTGAAGCAGTTCGGCCTTCCGCTTGATGATGGCAATTCGGGTTTCGGTATCTGGCGGTGAGATATCTGCCAGCAGCCCCGATTCGAAACGGCTGCGGAGACGGTCTTCCAGGGCCTGTACATCCTTGGGCGGCCGGTCGGAAGTGACCACAATCTGCTTGCCGTGCTGGTGCAGCTCGTTAAAGGTGTGGAAGAATTCTTCCTGGGTCTGCTCCTTGCCAGAGAGGAACTGAATATCGTCAATCAGCAGAAAATCTGCACTGCGGTATTTTTCACGCAGCTCCGGCATGGTCTGCTTTTTCAGGTGGTAGACCACGTCGTTTGTAAAGTTTTCACTGTTGGTGTAGACGATGTTCAGCTGGGGATTGCGCTGCTGTACCACATGTTTGATAGCCATCAGCAGATGGGTCTTGCCCAATCCACTGGGGCCGTAAATAAACAGCGGATTGTAGGGCTTTGGTGCATAGAAATCAGCCATGGCAATGGATTTGCAGGCTGTGTAGGCAAACTCATTGCGGCTTCCCACGATGAAGTTTTCAAAGGTATAGTCGTATTCTCCCGTCAGCAGCTCACTTTCTTTGGTGGTCAGCTGGGGTACTTCTTCCGGCTGCACCGGTTCTCCGTAGGTGGGGACAAAGGGGGCAGCAGCAGGAGGCGGCTCCGGAGCAGGTGCCGCAGGCGGTGGGAAGGAGCCGTTCTGCATCTCTTCCGCTACCAGAATCTGTACCGTTACCGGAAAGCCCAGTACTTCTTCAAAAGCGCGTTCGATACGGGGCAGATAGTTGGAGGTGATATTCCGCTGAAAAACGGATTGCAGCGACAGAGAAGCCACATTATCCTTAAAGCTGATGGGTTCCAGCGGTTTGATCCAGAGATTGTAGGCGGTGGCGGAAATTTCGCCGCTTTTGGCGATGGATTCCTTCACCAGATTCAAAACTTCGGTAAACGAATTCATGGCTTTCGTTCTTGCCTTTCTGACGTCAATTAAAGCCGGGACGTCGGTGGAAAAATAACGGATGATGGAACAGGGGCCTTGGAAAAATTCTGGAGAAAAACGATTTCCATTGTTATAAAAAGGCGCTGTCCAGATGGCTTTTTCACTTTTTGACCAGAAAAAATTTTGCCGGTATTGACAGCAGGTGAAAAGGTCGTACCTGCTCCAAAAAACTGAAAATACAGGGGGAAATCTGCATGTAACCTGAAAAAAACACCTTCCACCCGAGAGTTTTGGCCGGTGGAAAGGTGAAAAATCAGAAAGGTGAAAAAGAGAAAAACACTTTTCTGAAGGGAAATGTCCATGCAGTATGGAATTTTTCAGTGGCAAATATAGTGGAAAAAGTGGTAAAAAGCCGGTTTTCTTTAGTATACCATAATTTTTCCCCATGAGCAAGTGGAAAAAAGCGAGTTTTCCACATTGGAAACTGGTGGAAACTCTTGCCGGGATTTTTGTCTCACCAAGGAGAGTTTACCTTAATAAATGGGGAACAAAACCGAATTTTACTGGTTGAAGCAGCAGCGTATCACCAAAGAGCAAGAGGTCTGCCAGGATGCAAGATACGGAAATCCAAGGAAAGTGTGAAATTTTCAAAAAATGGTTGACAAGACCTTTGGTTTTCCTATATACTACTAAATTGAAGGTTTTCGCTTTTCTGTATGGATGCGGGAGTAGCCTGCATATCTGACAGCAGGGCGTTTGACGCGGTGCCGGTTTTTGGCGGCATGGAATTTGCAGTTCATGGTGCAGAAGGCAAAGCCGAATTACCGTTTTCAGACAGGAGGTAGTAGAAATGAAGAGAACTTATCAGCCCAAGAAGATCCACAGACAGAAAGTCCATGGTTTCAGAAAGAGAATGTCCACTGCCAACGGCCGGAAGGTCCTGGCCAGAAGACGTGCACGCGGCAGAGCCAGACTGAGCTACTGATTTTTGGCTGGACGAGCGTGAAAAGTAGGCAAGGATTGGAACTGCTTGTCGCAGGCAGGCAGTTCCATTGCTTTTTCCCCGCTTTTCCAAGCGATTGTTTGGACAGAAAGGGGAAGATATTACCATGAGTGAATTGGCAAAACCACGGACGCTCAAACTCAATAAGGAGTTTAAACGGGCTTATTATCAGGGAAAAAGCAAGGCAACACCTTTTTTTGTGTGTTATGTGATCAAAAACAGGGGTTGTGGGGTGCGTTATGGCATTACCACCTCCAAAAAAATAGGAAACGCAGTGGAGCGCAATCGTGCCAGACGGGTTATCAGAGCTGCGTTTTTTTCCATTCTTTCCAAAACTGAAAATCATCGGGATTATGTTTTCGTTGCCAGAGAACGAATCCTGTCCGCTAAATCCTATCAGGTAGCAGCTGCCATGAAAGGTTGTCTGAAAGAGTTGGAACGTCAGGCAGTCCGGAGCAAGAAGACGTGAAAAGGTTGCTGCTCTGGCTGATCCGTTTTTATCAGAGGCGGATTTCTCCGCTGAAAGCGCCCTGCTGCCGGTTTTATCCCACCTGTTCCAGCTATGCGCTGACTGCTGTGGAGCGGTTTGGCGTTCTGCGGGGCGGCTGGCTTGCACTGATTCGCATTCTGCGCTGTAATCCCCTTTTTGCCGGTGGAGTGGATCCGGTACCGGATGAATTTTCTTTTCTTCATCCCGTGAAGGGGAAAAGAAAACGGTTTCAGGAGAAATGATCCTGCTTTAGACCTTTTGAAAGGAATCGATTTTTGATGCGTATCTTTGGTACCCCGCTGGGGTGGATCATGTGGCTGATCTATCAGGTTGTCCATAACTATGGCATTGCCCTGATCCTTTTTACCGTATTGACCAAGGCAGCTCTGTTTCCGCTTTCCATCAAGCAGCAGAAATCCTCTGCCAAGATGGCGGTTTTCCAGCCCAAGATGGCGGAAATTCAGAAAAAGTATGCCAACAATAAGCAGAAACAGCAGGAAGAGCTGATGCGCCTTTATGAGGAGCATGGTTACAACCCCATGAGCGGCTGTCTGCCGGCGCTGATTCAGTTCCCCATTCTGCTCGGTGTAATCGATGTTGTGTATTATCCGCTGACACACATTCTTCGTCTGAATAAGGATGTGATCGCTTCCCTTACTGAGATTATCACTGCCAATATGGGAACAGTGGGACAGCCCCAGCTTCAGATCATTGCAGCTGTGCAGGATCCCGAAAAGCTGGCCTGGTTCTCCTCCATCTCTTCCGATGTCATTGAGAAAATTCAGTCGTTTGATTACACGCTTTTCGGCCTGGATATGGGCTTGATTCCTTCTTTGGGATGGAATTGGCTGGTGCTGGTTCCCATCCTTTCTGGTGTCACCTCTCTGCTGGTATCCATGCTTTCCATGAAACTTTCCCCTGCTGCTTCTCAGCAGGCCGGCGGTGTCATGAAGACCATGATGTATACCATGCCGCTGATGTCGGTCTGGATTGCCTTCTCGGTACCGGTGGGCGTAGGTATTTATTGGATTATCTCCAACCTGTTGGCTGGTGTTCAGTCTGTTTTGCTTCATGTCATGTATAATCCGGCTCGTTTCCGGGCGGAATATGAGGCCCAGATGGAAGCAGTTGCAGCCCAAAAGCGGGCAGAACGGGAGGAACGCCGCCGGCGTAAGCTGGAAGCAGGAGAACCGTTGGATGAAGAAGAGGAAGAAAAACCTCGTAAGAAGGGTAAGAAGGCTGAAGCAGAATCCACAGAACAGCGGGATCCGGAAGCAGAATACCTGACTGCCAAGGAGATCAACCGCCGCAGACTGGCGGAAGCCAGACGGCGTGACGCTGAAAAATACGGCGAAGAATATGTGGAAGTCACCGACGATGATTTGAAATAATTTTGTCTGAAAGGACAAGGAGGCTATAACATGACGCGGGAATATGTTGCATCAGCCAATACTGTTGATGAAGCGATTGCCATTGCCTGCCGGGAGCTGGGAGTTTCCGAGGAAGAATGCTCTCCTGAAATCTTGCAGCTGCCTAAAAAGGGCCTGTTCGGCAAGATTAAGCAGCAGGCAAAAGTCAGAGTGATCATTGAAACCATTGATCTGGAAGATGTACTGGGCGTAACTCCAGCGGTGGAGACTCCAGTTGCTGCACCAGTAAAACCGAAGGCGCCTGCGGCGGCTCCGAAAATGTCTGTGGCTCCGTCTGAGCCTGAAAAGAAGACGGCAGAGCCTGTGGCAGTACAGCCCAAAGCAGAACCGAAGGAAGAAACTCCTTCCGTATCTGTATCTGAGGAGCCTGAAAAGCCTGTACTGGAGAAGACAGAACCGGATGCAGATCTGGAACCTAAAATTCAGCTTGCCCGTCAGTATCTGCAGGATATCTTTGCTCAGATGAATATTGAGGGCATTTCCATGGAGTTTACCCAGACTGAGGATCGCACGGTGGTGATCCATCTGGATGGCGATTCCATTGGCGCTGTCATCGGCAAGCGGGGTGAAACCCTGGATGCCATTCAGTATCTGGTGTGTCTGGCTGCCAACCGGCTGGAGGGCGATTATGTCCGCTTTACCATGAATGCCGGCAACTACCGCGAGAAGCGGGAGGAGACCCTTAAGGCACTGGCTCAGAGAATGGCGAAGAAGGTATTGAAAACCGGCAGACCCGCTGCATTGGAGCCGATGAACCCTTATGAAAGACGGATCATTCATGCAGTGATTACCGATATCGATGGTGTCTTCTCCAAGTCCACCGGAGAAGAGCCCAACCGCAAGGTGGTTATTAAGCCTACTGCACGGCAGGGCAGCTACCGGGAGGACCGGCGGGATCGCCGGAGAGAACGTCCTGCCCGTGGCAAGGGCGGTTATGGCAGAAAGGCAGAGGAGCTTGCTCCTTCAGTCTCTGAGGAAACGGCCGCACCGGCGGAAACCAGACCTGCTGAGGCCAGAAAAATAGACGACGACGTCAAACTGTACAGCAAAATCGAACTGGATTGATGCTGAAGATGGCGCAGGGTGCGAGTTGAACTTTTCGCAAAACCCTGCGCTTTTTTATCGGTTTTTATGGAAAGAGAGGATGCGTCATGGGAAAAACCATTGCAGCCATCGCCACCCCCATGGCGGTAGGCGGGATCAGTGTAATCCGGATTTCCGGTGAAGAAGCCCTGATGATCGGAGACCGTATTTTTAAACCGGTGTCAGGAAAACCTTTGTCTGACTACCGGGGATATACCGCAGCCTATGGTCAGGTGTATCAGGGAAAAGAGCTGCTGGATGATGGGGTGGCTACGGTCTTCCGTGCCCCTAAAAGTTATACAGGGGAAGATGTGGTGGAGATTTCCTGTCATGGCGGTTTGCTGGTGACCAGGCAGGTTCTCCGGGCTGCCTTGGAAGCGGGAGCCGTTATGGCAGAGCCGGGTGAATTCACACGCCGTGCTTTTCTCCATGGCAAGATGTCCCTGACCCAGGCGGAGGCAGTGGTGGATGTCATCGGTGCCGGTAGCGAGCAAAGTCTGCGGGCCGCTCGCAGCGTGATGCAGGGCGCTCTGTATCAGAAGATTCGGGGAATTCTGGACCAGCTGCTGGCGGTCAGCAGTCATCTGTCTGCCTATATCGACTACCCGGAAGAAGGGGTAGAAGAGGTGGAGAGCGACCAGCTTCTGGACAGCTGCCGCAGTGCTCTTGCTCAGCTGAAACAGCTGCTTTCTACTTTCGACCAGGGACGGTTGATTCGGGAGGGTGTAGAGACTGTTATTGTCGGACGTCCTAACGTAGGAAAATCCACCCTGATGAATCTACTCAGTGGTTGTCAGAAAAGCATTGTCACCGATATTCCGGGCACCACCCGGGATGTGGTGGAGGAAACAGTACAGCTGGGTAACGTTGTGCTGCGGCTGGCAGATACGGCCGGTATCCGGGAAACCGACAATCCGGTAGAGCAGATGGGCGTTTCTATGGCCTTGGAGCGATTGGAGACAGCAGGGCTGATTCTCGCTGTTTTTGACCTGTCTGAACCGTTGACCCAGGAGGACCAGGAGCTGATATCCCGCCTGCGGCAGATGCCGGCAGTGGCGGTGCTTAACAAGAGCGATTTGCCCAGCAAACTTGACAAACAGTATCTGCACGATAATTTTAAACAAATAGTAGAAATTTCTGCCGGTACCAGTCAAGGCGTAGAGGCGTTGAGTGAGGCGATCACCCAGCTTCTTTCCCTGACCGATTTGTCTGGAGCTGGCGTTTGGCTTCAGAATGAGCGGCAGCGGGATTGCGCCCGGCGGGCGGCAGAGCTGCTGGAAGAGGTATGCACCACCATTGAAGCAGGTTACAC
>CALXFL010000133.1 GCA_944387515.1 uncultured Clostridia bacterium | reverse complement strand
TGGTCCGGCGTGTACTCCCCGCAGCGGATGATCTCCACCCGGGGGGCCTCGGTCTGGCCGGAAAAGAGGCTCATCTGTCCAGCTGCCTCGTCCCGGCCCTGGAAGGCAGCTGCCTCCATGACCCGCTCACAGGCGTTGTACATCTCTTTCCGGGTGTACCCCAGCCCGTCCAGCGCGCCGCAGTGAATCAGGGATTCCAGCGCCCGGCGGTTCAGCTCCCGCCCATACATCCGGGTGCAGAAGTCCAGCATCCCGGTGAAGGGGCCGCCCCTCTCCCGCTGGGCGGTGAGCTGGTCGATGACGCCCCGGCCCAGCCCCTTGACAGCCAGCAGGCCGAAGCGGATGGCGTTGCCCTCGCTCCGGAACCCGGCCACGCTGTGGTTGATGTGGGGCGGCAGGATGGGGATGCCCCGCTCCCTGCACTCGCCCAGGTATTCCAGCAGCTTGCCGGTGTTTTCCAGCACCGATGTGAGCAGCGCTGCCATGTAGGCCTGGGGGTAGTGGCATTTCAGGTAGGCGGTCTGGTAGCTGACCAGGGCATAGGCGGTGGCGTGGGCCTTGTTGAAGGCGTACTCGGCAAAGTCCGCCATCTCGTCGAAGATTTTATTGGCCACCTCCCGGGAGACACCCTGAGCCAGCGCGCCGGGAACGGCGGGGGTACCGTCGCTGTCGTCCTTGCCGCCAATGAAGACCTCCCGCTCCGCCGCCATGACGTCGGCCTTTTTCTTGGCCATGGCCTTCCGGACCAGGTCGGCCCGGCCGTAGGAGTAGCCCGCCAGCCGGCGGCAGACCTCCATGACCTGTTCCTGATAGAGCAGGCAGCCGTTGGTGCTGCGGAGAATCGGCTCCAGCAGCGGGTGCAGGTAGTGGGTACCGGCGGGATTCTGGCGGTTTTTCAGGAAGACCGGAATGGAGGAGGCAGGACCGGGCCGGTAGATGGAGGTGGCAGCGGTCAGGTCCTCGATGGAACGGGGCTTCATCTGGATGAGCATCTGGCGCATCCCCGCCGACTCAAACTGGAAGACGCCCTCGGTCTCCCCCCGGGAGAACATCCCGAAGACCTTCTGGTCGTCCAGGGGAATTTTGTCCACCTGAAAATCGGGGTGGGTGCGGCGCACCTCCTCCTCGCAGTGGTGGATGACGGTCAGGTTGCGCAGCCCCAGAAAGTCCATTTTGAGAAGCCCCAGCTCCTCCAGGGTGGTCATGGGGTACTGGGTGATGACGGCGTCCTCGCCCCGCTGCAACGGGACGTAGTCCGCCACCGGACGGGCAGTGATAACCACACCGGCCGCATGGGTGGAGGCGTGGCGGGGCATGCCCTCCACCCGGCCGGCCATCTCCACCAGCCGGGCGACCTCCTCGCTGCCCTCCACCATCTCCCGCAGGACGGGCGACTCCTTCATCGCCCGTTCCAGCGTCATCTTGAGCCCGAAGGGCACCGCCCGGGCCACCTTGTCCACCGCCTGATAGCTCATGCCCAGCGCCCGGCCCACGTCCCGGATGGCGCCCCGGGCCGCCATGGTGCCGAAGGTGATGATCTGGGCCACATGGTCGGCGCCGTACTTCCGCACCACATAGTCGATGACCTCCTGCCGCCGTTCGTAGCAGAAGTCCACGTCAAAGTCGGGCATGCTGATTCGCTCGGGGTTGAGGAACCGTTCAAAGATCAGCTGGTAGTGAATGGGGTCCACGCCGGTGATGCCGATGCAGTAGGCAATCAGGCTTCCCGCACCCGAGCCACGGCCCGGCCCCACCGGAATCCCCTTGCTCTTGGCATAGCGGATAAAGTCCCAGACGATCAGGTAGTAGTCGGTGTAGCCCATCCGGGTGATGACGTCCATCTCGTAGTCCCACCGGGCCTGGATCTCGGGGGTGATTTCCCGGTAGCGTTTTCGGAGGCCCCGGCGGGCCAGGTCGGCAAAATAGGACTGGTTGTCCCAGCCCTCCGGCACCGTGAAGTGGGGCAGCTGGGTCTGACCGAAGGTGAATTCCAGCTGGCAGCGCTCGGCGATGACCAGGGTGTTGTCCAGGGCGTCCTGGAAGCCCGCCAGGGCCTCCTCCATCTCGGCCCGGGATTTCAGGTAGAACTCCTGGGTGGGGAACACCATGGCGTTTTCCTCCCCCATGGTCCGGCCGGTCTGGATGCAGACCAGCACCTGCTGCATCAGGGCGTCCTCTTTTTTCAGGTAGTGGCAGTCATTGGTGGCCACCAACGGGATGCCGGTCTCCTGGGAAAGCTGCCGCATCAGCGGCAGGATCCGCAGCTGCTGGTCGATGCCGTGGTACTGGACTTCCAGATAGAAGTTCTCCGCCCCGAAGATCTCCCGGTAGGACAGGGCGATCTCCCGGGCGCCGGCGTAGTCCCCCGACAGCAGCCGCCTTGGAATCTCTCCCGACAGGCAGGCCGACAGGGCAATCAGTCCGCCGCTGTACTTCTGCAAAAGCTCCCGGTCCACCCGGGGCTTGTTGTAGAAGCCCTCCACGCTCGCCAGGGAGACCAGCTGGGTCAGGTTGTGGTAGCCCTCCTCGTTGCGGCAGAGGAGCACCAGATGGGCTGGACTGCCGTCCAGCCCCCGGACCCGGTCAAACCGGGTCCGGGGCGCCACATAGACCTCACAGCCGATGATGGGGCGGACGCCCTCCTTTTTACAGGCCTTGTAAAAGTCAATGGCGCCGTAGAGCACCCCATGGTCGGTGATGGCCAGGGTGTCCTGTCCCAGCTCCCTGGCTCTGGCCGGCAGCTCCCGGATGCGGCAGGCCCCATCCAGAAGGCTGTATTCGGTATGAAGATGCAGATGCACAAAATCGCCCACAGGTTTTTCTCCTTTCCTGTCAGTAAAAAAACGGCCCTCCGGCAGATCCGGAAGGCCCGCTGTCATGCCCGCTCCCCTACTACGAAGCCGCTGACGGTGGTGAAAGCCGCCATCCGGCCGGTGTCGTCGGTAACGACGACCTCGTAAAGGCAGGTGCTCCGGCCGCTCTTGATGCAGTTGGCGGTGGCGTAAAGATGCCCACCTCTTGGAGGAGCCAGGTAGCTGATCTGGTTCTGCATCGAGACCACCTCCCGGTCGCCGCTGTTGCTGGCGACGGCAAAGGCAAAGTCCGCCAGGGTGAACATGACGCCGCCCATGACAAACCCTCTGGCGTTGAGGTGGCAGGACGTGAGCTTACAGCTCACCCGGGCATAGCCCTCCCCCACTTCCTCGATGACCGCACCGGTGACCTCGGTGGCATACCGGTCCTGGGAAAAGTATTCGCGTGCTTCCTCCAAAGTAAACATCAATCTTCCTCCTTACAGATGCCATAGCGCCAGCAGAGAACCAGCTCGGGGTCGGCGCCGCCGTTTCCGTAGCGCCCCACCACCATCAGCTCCTCATCCGCCGCCACGCCATAGCAGCGTTCCTCTCCCTCTGCCCCGCAGATCTGGGTGCAGAGGTACTCTTTCTCGTCTCTCAGCAGGCGGCAGACGCCGCCCCCCGGCATGGGATAGGCCAGGTTCACATAGCTGCCCGGCAGGAGGGTCAGGTGGGTGACCGTCCCTGCGCCGGGGATGTCCAGCCGGTGGAGCCGCGCCAAAAGCTCCCTTTCCAGTGCATCACGATCCGCTTTCATCTTCTACCTCCTCTGTGGGATGGCGGCGGGCTTCCTCCTCCCGCAGCCGGGCGGCTGCCTCGGAGATCCGCCGCAGCCGGTGGTTGACACCGGAGCGGGACAGCGGGGTGGAGAGCCGGTCGGCCAGCTCCCGCAGGGAGAGATCCTCGTTTTCCACCCGCAGCTGGGCCAGCTCCCGCAGGTCCTCATCCAGCCAGGAAAGGCCCCGGTGCTCCTCAATATAGAGGATGTCCTGAATCTGGCTCCCCGAAGCGGACACCGTCTTTTTCAGGTTGGCGGTGACGCAGTTGGTGGTGCGGTTGACCTTGTTGCGGACATCCTTGATGACCTTCACGTCCATGACCCGCAGCGCCGACCGGGTGGCCCCCAGAAAGGTGAGAAAGTCCTCGATCTGCTCGCTCTCCTTCAGGTAGAGGATCTCGTTGCCCTTGCGGCGGGTGGTCTTGAACCGGATGCCAGCGGTCTGGCCCAGCAGAAAGAGCTCCTCCGCCAGCATGGGATTTAAGGCATTCAGTTCCAGGTGGTACTCCCGCTCGGGATTGGTGACCGAGCCGAAGGCCAGAAAGATGCCCCGGAAAAAGGCAGCGCAGCAGCACCCCCGCTCCACAAAGGGCGGGTGCAGCCCCGGCGTATCCAGGCAGAAATGGCGGGCGAGCAGCGCCCGCTGGTGGGTGTCGGGGACGCAGACGGTGTAAACCGGCTGATCGCCCTTGATGCGGCGCAGGTCGCTCTGCACCTCCACCAGGGTGCCGAAAACCGCCAGCTCCTGGGCGTACCGGTCGGCAAACCCCTTGTTCTCCGACTTGAAGACCACCGGCTCGGCGGGGAAGGTGCGGCTGAGCCGCATAACGCCGTAGAGCATGGCCTCCCGGCAGTGGAGCTTTTTCGGCTCCACCCGGCAAAGCTCCCGCTTTACCTCCTGACAAAAGGACATGTCCAGCCCTCCTTTATGGGATCATTCCATCAAAAACACCCGGGTGAGCCGGGGCTGGGCGCCGGTCTCGGGGTCCATCTCCATGACCATGACGTCCTTCATATACTCGTTCCACCGGTCCACCACCGGGCTTTCGGCCTGAACCCGGGCGGCGTAGCCGGCGCCCTTTTCACATTCGTAGTAGCCGAACAGCTCCCGTCCGGTCTGCCAGATGGTGTAGTTGCGGATACCGGCCTCTTTCAGCACGGCCACCAGCTCGGGCCAGATGGCGTCGTGGCGGCGGATGTACTCCTCCAGCATTCCCTCTTTGATGGTGGCCTTCCAGGCATAACGTTCCATGGTCTTTCCTCCTTAGCTCCGGCTGATGTCCCGGTGGGACACCCGCACATTCTGTTCGGTCTCGGACAGGTGGCCGTAGAGCCGCTCGGCGATGGTGACGCTGCGGTGCTGGCCGCCGGTGCAGCCCACCGCCACGGTCAGCTGGGTCTTGCCCTCCTTCTGGTAGAGGGGAATCAGGAATTCCAGCAGCTCAGAAAGCCGCTTTTGCAGCTCGTGGGACTCGGGCGCCTGCATGACATAGTCCTGCACCGGCTTTTCCAGCCCGGTGCGCTTTTTCAGCTCGTCCACATAAAAGGGATTGGGCAGGCAGCGGACGTCAAAGACCAGATCCGCCTCCGCCGGAACGCCATACTTGAAGCCAAAGGACATGATGGTAATGAGCATGGCGTTCTTGATGTTGTCCAGAAACAGGCCGGTCAGCCGCTGGCGCAGCTGGTTGGAGGAAAGGTGGGTGGTGTCGATGACGTAGTCGGCCCGGGATCTGGCGGGCAGCAGCAGGGTGCGCTCGTTGCGGATGGCCTCGGACAGGCCGCCGGGGGTCAGGTCGGCCAGGGGATGGCGGCGGCGGGTCTCCTTGTAGCGGCGCATCAGCTCGCCATCGGCGGCGTCGAGAAAGAGCAGCTTGTAGCCCAGGCCCTCCTTCTGCATCTGGTCCAGCTCCTCAAACAGCCCGTAAAACAGATCTCCGCCCCGGAGATCGATGACCACCGCCACCCGCTCAAAGCGGCTCCCTGCCGACAAAAACACCTCGGACAGCCGGGAAAGCAGCTTGGGGGGCATATTGTCCACACAGTAAAAGCCGATATCCTCCAGCGCATCGATGGTGCGGGATTTGCCCGCGCCGGACATTCCTGTGACGATCAACAGTTCCATGGTCTTTCCTCCCTTTTCTCTCTTATCCCAGCCGCTGAACCTCGGTCTCCAGCCGGTAGCCGGTCTGCTCGGCCACCACCTGCTGGACCCGGGCAATCAGCGCCTCCATATCGGCGCAGGTGGCGTTGCCCCGGTTGATGAGGAAGCCGCTGTGCTTTTCGCTGACGGCGGCATCTCCCACCGAGACGCCCTTGAGGCCGCACTGCTCAATGAGGGCGGCGGCAAAAGCGCCCTCGGGGCGCTTGAAGGTGCTGCCTGCGCTGGGGTATTCCAGCGGCTGCTTCTCCCGGCGGCGGGCCATCAGCTCCTCCATCCGGGCCGAGATGGCGACAGAATCGCCGGGGGTAAGACGGAAGGCCGCCCGGACAATGCAGTCCCGGCTGCCGCTGTAACGGCTGTGCCGGTAGGAAAGGTCCAGCTCCTCCGCCGGCACCCGGCAGAGGTTGCCCTTATGGTCCAGATGCTCCGCCCACAGCAGCACATCCTTCATCTCGCCGCCGTAGGCGCCGGCGTTCATGTAGACGGCGCCGCCCACCGTGCCGGGAATGCCAAAGGCAAATTCCAGCCCCGAAAGGCCCAGATCCCGGGCGGTACGGCAGACCCGGTTCAGGCTTGCGCCCGCCTCGCAGACCAGCAGGTTCTCCTCCTGCCGGATCCGGGCAAACTCCTTGCCCAGCACCACCACGATTCCGTCATAGCCCGCATCCGAGACCAGCAGGTTGGAACCCCGGCCCAGGAAAAAGAGGGGCAGGCTGTCCCGCTCCCGGCAGATCGCCGCCAGCTGCTCTTCGCTGGAGGGGGTGACCATGACCCGGGCGGGGCCGCCGATCTGGAAGGTGGTGTAGTCCCGCAAAGGGACCTGCTGGGCGAAGGGAATCTCCCACTCCCGGCAAAGGCTCTGGATTTTCTCCATCCACTGTGGATTCTGCATATGGCTGTTCCTTTCTGGCGGCGGATTACCCTGCCGCATGGATTTTCAGGTATGGGAAAGAAGGGGGAAGGCGGCCTTCTGCTCCTCAAAGAAGGAGCGGCAGCCGTCCCGGACAAAAAAGAAGTCGTCCTCCGGCGGCGGGGCCTCCATGGCGCCGCATCCGGGCAGGGGGGTGAAGCCCAGCCGGACCTTTCCGGAGACCAGCGGGGTCAGCAGCTGGCGGAGGGGC
>CALXFL010000132.1 GCA_944387515.1 uncultured Clostridia bacterium | reverse complement strand
GGGCACTGCTGGAAACATTGCCGGAGCGGGACCGCAAGCTGCTGCTCTGCCGGTATTATCACGATATGACCCAAACCAAAACCGCACAATTGCTGGGCATGACGCAGGTGCAGGTCTCCCGTCGGGAGAAAAAGCTGCTGCTGATGCTGAGGGCACAGCTGCTGGAATAAAAAGAGCCATGCACATTTGTGCATGGCTCAGATTGTCGAAAAAGGGAATCAGGTTAGCAAATTGCATAAAGCAGTATGAAAACTGGCAGGTTCCCGGCCATGAAATGGCCGGGTGGGACTGGTCAGGAAGGTATCTTGCGGCCTACGGGCCGCGCGTCTTTTTCTTTGTAGTCCGCGCCGGGCGCAGAGGAGCTGAGTATTTCGCCCATTGCGATGGGCGACGAGGGCTCCGCCCAAGCCCAACGAGTTGGGCGGGACCCTGCGATTTTTCGAGAAAAATCGAGTAAAGCTTTTAATTTTTTGTGCCGTTGGTTATCCTGCCTTATGCTTCAACAGCAACAGAGGTGAGTTTCCGCACCAGCGCCGATTCAATCCGGCGTTCCTTCAGCTGGTCCACATGGATGCTCAGGCCGTTGATCTCTACATCCAGTACAGTACCATCCGCCGGGATGGTATGCAGGCAGCTGAACACCATGCCGCCCAGCGTGTCATAGTCGTCATCCTCCGGCAGCTCCATATCCAGCGCTTCTGCTAGATCGTCAATCCGCATGGAACCGGATACCCGCCAGAGATTTTCCTCCAGCTGTTCGATCTCCCGGGCTTCAGCCGGGTCGAATTCGTCATAGATGTTTCCGACGATTTCCTCCAGCAGGTCCTCCATGGTGATGATGCCGCAGGTTTCACCGTATTCGTCCACAACCACTGCAATATGCAGTTTCTTCTGCTGCATGTCTTTGAACAGCTGGCTGGCGTGAATGGTTTCAGGAACGCAGTAGGCAGGCCGCAGCAGTTCTTTCAGAGGACGGGGAGAAGGACTGCTGTAATTGAGCAGAAACTCTCTGGCGCTGAGAATGCCCAGCACGTTGTGAATATCCTTTTCATAGACAGGATAGCGGGACAGGCCGCTTTCCTGAATGGTCTGGATGATGACCTCCGGTTTTTCGTCGATGGAGAAGGCTACGACATCGCTTTCGTGGGTCATGGCATCCCGGACAGAGGTGTCACCGAAGTCGAAAACGTTCTGAATCCACTCCTGTTCCTCCTGGTCGATGGCGCCCTTTTCACCACCGAGTTCTACCATCATGCGGATTTCTTCCTCGGTGACATTGTCTTCTTCGGCTTCGGTCTTCATCCGCAGCAGCCGCAGAACGCAGTTGGTGGAGAAGGACAGGAACCAGATCACCGGCCGCATGATGACCGACAGGCCGGATACCACGGTGCCGGAGAATTTGGCTACCTGAAGGGATTTCTGCATGGCGATGCGCTTAGGTACCAGCTCACCGAAAATCAGGGTGAAGTAGGAGAGAATGATGGTGATGACAATAACGGACAGGGTATCCAGGATTCGCTCAGGAATGGCGGTGAATTTCAGATCGTCGTATACCCAGCGGACCAGATATTCCGAGAAGTTGTCAGCTGCGAAGGCACTTCCCAGAAAGCATGCCAGGGTGATGCCTACCTGAATGGTGGAGAGGAAGCCGGAGGGCTCCTCCACCATCTTTAAGAGCCGGGAAGCGGATTTATCGCCTTCTTCAGACATTTTCCGAAGTTTGCTGGCGTTAAGAGAAATAACAGCGATTTCGGTGGCGGCAAAGAATGCGTTGAGCAGAATCAGAAAAACCTGCAAAAGCAGTTGTAAACCTATAGAATCCAAAGTAAAATTACTCCTTTCAAATGGTCAGAAAATGTAGTGTCAGGAAGAATGGCCTATAGCCGCAGCACCTCCTGAATACGCAAAAAGACATAGCCCGTCCGGCCAAAGGCCGGCAGGCTATGTCTTTTAAAAACAATGATACAGGCAGTGTAAGGGTCACTGTCGGTGCCGTCCATAATACGTCTGGTTCCTTTCTGGATGAAGATGTGATACCTTTATTATGCTGGAAAAGAAAAACAAAGTCAAGAAAGTCCACGGGAAATTTACAATTCGCTCATAAATTTCTGGACATCTTATCCTTTCAGCTCTACCTCAATGACGGTATCGATGGGGTCGGGCAGTTCAGGGCTAGCGCCGAAGGATACAAAAGCGATATCCGGATAGTTGTCAGTAATCCAGCTGTCGGCGACCAGCATTTCGCTGCCGTCCTGAAGCAGGCGCACCTTCTTGATCTGATCGGGGCGGATGCCAGTCAGCGGAACAAAGCCGATGAGGGGTTCGGTAACGTGGTAATAAACCAGGTTGCCGTTGCGGGTAATCCGTCCAAAATCCGGTTTGGGGAGGCCTGCCAGTCCGCAGCCGTAGATGGATTTGCTGTTGCGCTTCATCCATTTTCCGATGCCGTCCAGAATGGCCAGGGATTCATCAGGAATATTGCCCTTGGCGTCCGGTCCCACGTTGAGCAGAAGGTTGCCGCCCTTGCCGACGCATTCTACCAGCTTTTTGATCATCATGCCGGCAGATTTGAAGTTCTTGTCGGTGGAGCAGTAGCCCCAGTTGTTGTTCATGGTGATGCAGGCTTCCCAGACCACAGGCTTGCCGTTGACATCCCGGATGCCTTCGGGCGGAATGATCTGCTCCGGGCTGACAAAGTCGCCGGAATAGGGCTTGGGATCGCCGGACAGCAGGCTGCCGAAGCCGGAGCCGCTGACTTCCAGCCGGTTGTCGATGATGACATTGGGCTGATAAGTGCGGATCATCTTTACAAGCTCAGTGGCCCGCCATTTTTCGCCGGTCATCTCTCCATAGGAGAAGTCAAACCACAGCAGATCCAGCTGACCGTAGTTGGTGCAGAGCTCCTTGACCTGTCCATGCATATAGGTCAGATAATTGTCGAAGTTGCGGCCTGCTTCCAGATCCTTATAGGCTTCGTTGTCCCGCATAGGATGGTGCATGTCCCCGTAGTGAGGGTAATCGGGATGGTGCCAGTCCAGAAGAGAGTAGTAAAGGCCGACTTTCAGGCCCTCTGCCCGGAAGGCTTCCAGATATTCCCGCACCAGGTCCCGGCCACAGCGGGTGTTGGTGGATTTGTAGTCGGTCAGCTTACTGTCAAAGAGGCAGAAGCCGTCGTGGTGCTTGGCGGTGAGGACGGCATACTTCATGCCGGCATTCTTGCAGGCTCTGGCCCACTTCTTGGGGTCGAAGTCCACCGGATCGAACTCGTCAAAATACTGCTGGTAATCCTCTACGGTGATGCGCTCATAGTTGCGGATCCATTCACCTCTGGCGGGAATGGCGTAAAGGCCCCAGTGAATAAACATACCAAACCGGTCATGGGTGAACCACTCGGTCCGTTTGGCATAGGCGTCCCAATCAAACATGGTTAAAAGCTCCTTTCAGGATGTTATTTTCATTATAGAGAATCTGCCTGGGAAAATCCTGTACTATCGGTGCAAAAAACAAAAGAAATTTCAGATTTTTACCGGGTGACATTGCGGATCCATTTGTCTCCCCGCAGCCGGAAAAAGGCGATAATCCACTTGAAGCACTGGTCAATCCGGGTGCAGAGATAAACCACCGGCAGCGGTAATTTGAGGATAAAGCCGGTGAAGAAGGTCAGGGGCAGAACCACCAGCCAGCCGCAGATCATATCGACCTTCATGACAAACTTGCCGTCACCGGCACCCCGGTTGATACCCACAAAGCAGGCTGCATGGTAGCAGGTGCCGATATGGGTGATGGCACCGATGGTCAGGAAGGTGGTCGCCAGGTCACGGGTTTCCTGGGAGACGTTGTAGAGCATGGGCGGGAAGGTGCGAATGGAGAGCAGCAGAGCGGCGACGCAGACGCCGATAATGGCAAACATCACCTGAATGGTGTTGGAATAGGAACGGGTCTTGTCGTATTCCTTGGCGCCCACCGATTTGCCGATGACCACACAGGCACCATTGGAAAGACCGTTGGTGAAGATCATGGCCAGCGAGAGCACCACGTCGGCAATGGCATTGGCGGAGGTCATAGTGACACCCAGACGGCCGATCATCATGGCCTTGACCGTGCCTACCAGACCCCACTGAAGATCGCCGATAATAATGGGCACCGAGTTGGCCACAAAGTCCCGGAACATCTCCTTGTTGTGGACCAGCAGGTCCTTAATCCGCATTTGAAGCCGCTTTTCCTTGCGGAACAGATACCAGGCCGCAATGCTGAACTCCACCATGCGGGCCAGCACCGTAGCCAGAGCAGCGCCCCGAATCCCCATGGCAGGCAGGCCCAGCTTGCCGAAGATCAGGATGTAGTTGAAGGCCAGGTTGGTAAAGAGGGAGATGGTGGAGACAATCATGCCTACCTTGACAATTTCGATCCAGCGCAGCATCGTGACAATGCTGTTGGCCAGCGCGTAGAAGATGTAGGAGAAGCAGATGATCCGCACATACTGGGCGCCTGCGGCAATCATCTCGGGGTCTGGAGTAAAGACCCTCATGACGGCCCGGGGAAAGCAGAACATCACCAGAGAAATCAGGGTGATGGAAATAAAGGCAAACCGCAGAATGACGGCAAAGATTTCCCGGATATGGGCAAAATCCTTTTTGCCCCAGTACTGGGAAACCAGCACGGCAGATCCGCCGGCAATGCCGTTGATGAAGAAGGTGAGCAATGCCGTTGCCTGGTTGGCCAGGGAAACAGCTGCCAGTGATACATCGCCCAGAGAGCCCACCATGACGTTATCCAGCATGTTGACGCTCAGGGAAATCAAGGACTGAAACGCCGCTGGAATGGCCACGATCAGCAGGGAGCGGTAAAAGCTTTTGTCTTTAACCATCTGTTGACACCGTCCATTTTCATAAATTTGCCTTCAGTATAGCATATTTATCGTGTAAAATCTATATGAAGGCAATATCGTATCAGGATTGAGAAAGATGGTGACAATATCCGACAAAGCGGTTATCGGGCGGTAAAGCCCTGCTTCAGCATCCACTGGAAGTTTTCATCCATGCAGACAAATGCATCCTTCTGCCAGCTTTCCTGTTCGGCAAAGGCCCAGGGAATATCCGCTTCCAGACAGGCCCTGACCACCGGCGCCCAGTCCGTCACACCCTGGCCAATGGGGCAGAGCTTTGTGGTTCCGTCGGGCAGAACGGTTTTGTCCTTAAAGTGCACAAAGTCGATGCGGTGCTGGTAACGGTTGATCCACGCCACCGGGTCCTGGCCGCTGTTGATGACATGGTACAGGTCCAGACCCAGACAGATGTCGTCCGGGGTATTCTCCAGCAGGATTTCCATGGCGGGACGTCCGTCCAGCAGCCGGTATTCCTGGGTACGGGGATGGAAGGAGAGCACCATGCCTTCTTTAGCCAGCTGCCCTGCAAAGCGGGTGAGCTCCTCGCCAAAGCGGCGGCAGCCTTCAGCCGTCATATATTCCTCCGGAATGCCGCTGACACAGAGATGGGTGCTTCCGCAGTATTCATTGAGTTTCAGAAAGTAGGAGAGGTTTTCGGTGACCACTTGATAGAAGTCCTGGGTGGAGACGCTGACCATGCCGGTATCCTTCAGGATCTGGGCAATGAACTCCACCGGGACGTCCATGGAGATCCATTGGAGCTGTACCATTTTGCAGCCGGTGGCTGCCAGCTTTTCAAAAGAGGAGCGCACGTCCTCTGGGGTTTGAAGATAGGGGCGGATACTGGATACCTGAATACCTGCAACGCTCATGAAACTTCGTCCTTTCTGTCAAAAAAATGAATGGATGGAGGAGGCTCTGCGGAAGATTGGACAAAACTGCCCATTCCGCCATTTTTCCCTGTACCAGCCGGGCAAAATGTGATACAATATCAGATGGTTCAGCCCTTCCTTTGGGAATGGGCCTTGGGAAAAATAAAACAAAGGAGATACTATCATGTTACATCTGCTGTTTGCCCAAGTCAACCCCCGTTGGCTTATCTGGGGCGGGGTACTGGCTGCCTTTTTGTCTACCTTTCTGGTTATCCGTGCGCTGCAAAACCGGCTGCCCCGGGATGGAGGCCGGAAATTCGCTGTAAACGGTGCCCTTTCCAAGGGAAAACCCCGGGGGGCAGGTTTGCTGTTTGTGCTTGCCTTTGCAGTATGCGGTGTGCTTTTTGCCTTTTTCTCACCGGAATATCTGATCTATCTGCTTCTGACGGTGGGCGCTATGCTCAGCGGCTATCTGGATGATGCGTCGGATGTTCCCTGGGGAGAGTACAAAAAGGGCCTGATCGATCTGGTTCTGGCGCTGGCTGGCGGCTTTACCTATCTGAACTTCAATGGCTCTCAGATTGCAATTCCCTTTACCGATCTGACGGTGCAGCTGCCCAACTGGCTGTTTATTTTGCTGTCGGTGGTGCTGATCTGGGCTTCCATCAATGTGACCAACTGCACCGATGGTGTGGATGGCCTCAGCGGCAGCCTGACTCTGGTGACATTGGGCGCCTTTTATCTGGTGTGCCGGACCGTGGATCCCCACTTTGCTCTGTTGATCGGGATGTTCGTGGCGGCGATTCTGGCTTACCAGTGGTTCAACGCCTCTCCCAGCCTGCTGATGATGGGCGACGCCGGTTCCCGTGCCATGGGCTTCTTTATCGCTTTGGCCGCTATGAAGAGCGGCAGCCCGCTGCTTTACATACCCCTTGCACTGGTGATGATTCTGGATGGCGGCCTGGGTCTGGCTAAGATTTCGCTGAAGCGGTTTTTGAAGATCTCCATTCTGAAAAATACCCGCACGCCTCTGCACGATCACGCCCGCAAGAACAAGGGCTGGTCGGATACCCAGGTGGTGTTCCGGTTTGTTATTTTGCAGGTTGTGCTCTGTTTTGCGGTACTGAGCCTGATTCTGTAACAAAAAGGACTGACGGTCTG
>CALXFL010000131.1 GCA_944387515.1 uncultured Clostridia bacterium | reverse complement strand
GAGCAGATCATGAAACCCCACACGGCATACTATCAGGCAATCAAGCAGATTGCCTCCAATCCAGCTGTCCATGGCATGGCGCATATCACAGGCGGCGGATTGGAAGGAAATCTCAGCCGCATCATTCCCAATGGCATGCAGGCCAAAATCGACCTTGCAAAATGGAAGGTCCTTCCGCTGTTTCAGTTCATGAAAGAAATCGGAAATATTGAGGAGCAGGAGATGCTCTCCACCTTTAACTGTGGAATCGGACTGACAGTTGTCGTGGAAAAATCTTCCGCAGAATGGATCAGGGCCCATATATCCCAGTTTTTCGACTGCTACGAAATCGGTGTCATCCAAACCGGAGATCCCAAAGTTTCATTTTGTCATCATATTGCCTGGTAATAGAGGAGGTTCACCATGAAGAAAATCATTTCTGGCAAGGTAAGAGATGTCTATGAGGTAAATGATTCCCAGCTTGCCATTGTGACCACAGATCGTATCTCAGCTTTTGACGTGATCTTAAATAGCACCATTCCCGGAAAAGGAATCGCCCTGAATACCCTTTCCAATTTCTGGTTCGCCTTTACCGAAGATATCATCCCCAATCATCTGATTGCAACCCAGCTCCACCAGATGCCTTCGGAATTTAATCAGCATCCGGATCTGTACGCTGAAAGAACGGTTCTGGTAAAAAAGCTGCGGATGCTTCCCTATGAATTTGTGGTGAGGGGATACCTCTTTGGAAACCTGTGGGCGGCGTATCAGGCGGGCGAAAGCTTCTGCGGCCAGCAGATTTCCGGAGGCTACCGCCTTGCTGAGCAGCTTCCCATTCCTGTTGTGACGCCAGCCAAAAAGGCCGCCGAGGGTCATGACGAGTACATCTCCATGGAACAGCTGGCTGATGAACTGGGAAAGGACACGGCTCAGAAACTCTGTGCGCTCTCTCTGGCGCTGTATAACCGGTGCAATCAATATGCCAAAGAGCGGGGCATCCTCATCGCCGATACAAAATTTGAATTCGGCTATGACGAACAGGGCGCCCTGACCCTGGGTGACGAGCTGTTCACGCCGGATTCCAGCCGGTTTTGGGACGCAGCCGCCTACCAGGCCGGCCAATCTCCCAAATCCTATGACAAACAGTTCGTTCGTGACTGGTTGATAGACCACCATCTGGACGGCGTACAGCCAGCGCCGGTTCTGCCGGATGAAGTCGTCGCCAAAACAGCAGAGATCTACCGGCAGTGCGTCGAGAGGCTGACCAGATGATTCGCTTGCTCGTGACCGATCTGGACGGCACGCTGCTTCGGCCGGACAAGACCATCTCCGATTACACGGTTTCGGTCTTGCAGCGATGCAGGAATGCGGGAATTCTCACTGCTTTTGCAACGGCCCGGTCTTTGCCCAGTGCGGCGCCTTACCTGTCCCGCTTTCTGCCGGATGTCTTTATTGGGTACGGCGGCGCATTCACCATGGAAAAAGGCAGCATAACAGGACAGTTTGCCCTGCCGCTTCAGACAGTGGAACGCCTCCTCAGGTGCTGCGCCATCTATCCACAGGTTGCGGTGATACACGCAAACCGTCAGGACATTACGCTGACCAACTGGAAAGCGGAAGCTGACAAGGACCCTGCACATTACCGCTATACGGATTTTTCTGTCCTCTCTCCGGATGCTTATTTTAAAATTTCCGTGCGGTGCTCGGATCCGGACGTGGTGACCCGGATCGCAGGCCAATTCCCGGAGTGCCGGTTGCAGCTTTACTCCGGTGAAAATTTCTATACCTTCTGCCATGCTGGCGCCACCAAATGGAACGCCCTGAAAAGGGCAGCCGCTTCTCATGGTGTTTGCTTTTCCGAAATCGCCGCTTTTGGCGACGATCAGAATGATCTGGAAGTGATTCAAAATTGCGGCTATGGGGTCGCCATGGAAAATGCGATTCCAGAGGTGAAGCACGCCGCCCGGTTTTCCTGCCCCTCCAACGCCCATGACGGTGTAGCCAGATGGATCGAAAACGTTCTTTTTAAGAAATGACCGGTAAGCCGCCATGGCCGCTGGTGAGCTGTCCTTCCATTTATTCTCTGTTTTCCTCTCCCCACACACAGAGCTGGTCCAGAATTTTCATCAGAGACTGTCCGCGGGCACTGAGAGAATATTCCACTTTGGGGGGAATCTGCGGATACTCTGTCCGCACAATAAGACGGTCCTTTTCCAGCTCCTTGAGATTTGTACTCAGAGTCTTGTCTGAAATGGTTCTCAGATATCGTTTCAATTCGTTGAACCGCACCACCTGGAACTCCATCAGACAGTAGAGAATCACCATTTTATATTTGCCGGAAATCAGGGACATGGTATAGCTGAAGCCGGTTTCTTCAAAGTTTGCGTTTTCAATATAGTTGATGAACAACCCAATCACTTTCCTTTAAGATAGTACCTTTCATAAATATCAGTACTTGAATTTCGTGTTTTGACCGCTATAATTATAAGTGAAGACGCTGTGTGTGTCAATCTTTCAGGAAAGGTGAGGTAAAAAACATGAGAAAAGAACTGAAAATCACAGAGGGTATTTTTCCGATGCCGGTGCTGATGATCGCCACCTATAACGAGGATGGCACAGTCAATGTGATGAACGCCGCCTGGGGAACCATGCAGGAGCGGGATGTGGTGGTCTTGAACCTGACAGAGAGTCACAAGACGGTCGCCAACATCAAGTCCCGCGGCGGGTTCACCGTCAGCATCGCCGACGCTGCCCATGTGGTGGAAGCGGATTATTTCGGCGTGGCTTCCGGCAACAGCGTGGCAGACAAGCTGGGCCAAACCGGTCTTACCGCTTCCAAGGCAGAAACAGTGGACGCCCCCGTCATCAACGAATTTCCCCTGTGCCTGGAATGCGAATTCATCGAGTACCAGACCAATGAATACGGCTGCGGTGTCATTGGCAGGGTGGTAAAGGTCACGGCCGATGAGCACGTCCTGCGGGACGGCAAGCTGGATATGTCCCTGGTCAATGCGATTGCGTTTGATCCTTACACCCACGGATACTATAAGGTCACAGAACGGGTGGGAGAAGCATTCAAAGACGGATTGCAGTTGAAGAAATAAAGAACCCAACGTCAAAAGCCTGGAAGACACTTGCTGCCAGTGCAGGAATTTCTCTGATTCTTGTCCTTCTGCCCTTTTTTATGCTGAGACAGGGACTCCGGCAGCTGTGATGCTGAAACAGCAAATGAATACAGGTTTTCTTTATTTATGCCAAATGCTTGATAATAGATAACCAATATGTTATAATAATATGCAGAGATGTTGTATATTCTAAGGCATGGTGCAGCCGGCTGACAGAATATACCATCTGTCCAGTGGTCCAATGCCAACTGACAGGCTGCAACGGGTGAAATATGCCCGCTGCGGCCTGTTTATTTTTATCTGCGGAGGGGATAGCGGATGGAGCTGTCTGGAATCGATTTTGTCCGTTTGGAGGAGCAGCTGAACCTGCTGCTGTATGACCCGGAGATCCGAAAACGACGCAGCGCCCTGCCGGACTATGTGACCGGAAGGCTGCAAAGCGGCCTGGAGGAGAACCTGCGGGCGCTGGGGGTGGATGAGGCTGTCAAGGCGGAATTCCTGTCGGATATGCCAGTCCGCGCCACCCGCCTGTTTCAGCTGCTCCAGCTGAACCGGCAGGCGCTCTCCCTCTCCGGCAGGATGCTGACCCAGTTTCAGATGGAGGCCAGGGCGGACCGGAAAAGCGCCCTTTCCTTTCTGTGGGAGGTGCTGCTGGCACGGGCCCAGACCCGCTTTCAGCAGCGGGCCGGCATCTCGGCCAAGGTCTGGCTCAACTTCCTCCACTGCCGGGTTCTCCCCGGCAAGGCCACCCTGGACAAGATCAGCCAGGGGCTTTCCCTGACCCCGGCGGAGCAGCTGGAATTTGACAGCCGGGTGATCTGCTGCGTCTTCCCGGTGGACGAGGCCCTGCGGGCGGAGGTCCACCGGCTCCAGAAGGCCACCGGTTTGACGGTCTCGGATTTTCTGGTCTATGCCTGGATCAGCACCGACGCCTGGGAGGCCTTTTACCCTGTCCGCAGGGAGGAAGGCGTCCGGAAAAAGACCAGTCAGGAGACGCTTCTCAAATTCGTTGTAGGCTGCGGGCTGGACGAGGCGGAGGCCCGGGCCTTCATGGAGACCGCCCACAGCATGTTTGTGGTGCGGCGGGATCTGGTGGTGCTGGCCGGCATCCGCTGCGATTACCGGCGGCCCATGGAGATGCAGGAGATTCTGGACTTCTTTTCCCTGGACCGGCATGGGGAGCCCTGTTACCCCAATCTGTATCTCTGCTGAATCTGACATAATTTTTCCCGCCGGACGGTATCTGCCGGCGGCTCTTTGCGGTATTCTATAGCCATAGGGGACGGTCAGAAGGCCGCCCGGAAAACCATCCGCCATGTTGGAGGTGTACATCATGACAAACAGCGTGAATTTCTTTGACAGAACCTTTCCCCATCAGATTTACGACCAGATGATCCGGGCAGGGGAGGAGCAGGGGCTCATCGGGACCCTGGTGGAGATGCAGGTCAGCCGGGGCATGGACCCGGTGGTGGCCCGGCAGACCGCACAGGTCTGCATAGCCGCAGTGGCCAGCTGTGAGGGCATCCGGGATGCCGTCAGCGACGACGCCATGGCTGTCTTTGACCAGTTTCTGGCAGATCTGAAGGCCCGGATGGGGGACCAGCAGCTGCTGTTTCTCCACAAGCTCTACTTTGGGCTGACCGCCCATGAGGACCCCGGCCTGATCGCCCAGCTGGAGGAGGGGCTCTCTGCCGATGACCTCTTCTGGCGGTACTACGACCGGCAGACCCACCGGCAGCCGCCCTTCTCTGCGGCTGAGATGGAGGACAGGGTGCGGCAGGCGCTGGGCCGGTTCTCCCTCTCTCCCCAGGTGATGAAGGCGCTGACCCGCAAGATGGAGTCCACCGGCGCCTATCTGGCCACCGCTGCCGCCCTGAGCGGGCAGGACGCCAACTACAAGTGCATCGTGGCCATGGATCTCTACCTGAATCATGCCGGCTCCATGACCCTTCATGAGGCCGCCAACCTGGCCTGTGCCGGTGTCCAGAGCCAGGCCGTGGCCGATGCAGTGGCCAGGGGCTTTATGACCCGGGATCTGGCCCGGAAAATCCTGATTGCTGCTGCTGTTGCCGCCGTGGTCATCGGGGTGGGCATCCTGCTTTACCATGCAGGCGCCGCTATGGCAGCGGCCAAGACGGCGGCCGCCATGGCCGAGGCAGCCAACGCCAGCTATGTGCTGGAGGTGCCTTCCGTTTTTGCCGAGTTTGCCACCGCCACAACGGCCTCGGGTGCGCCCGGTATGGCCTTCACCGCTGTGGGAACCGAAACAGTGGGCAGCTGGGCCGCCGCCCTGAGACAGAAGGCCCTGATCGGGCAGGTCATCGGTGCGGTGGTTGCGGCATCCGGCGCAGTCATTGCCGTTTTGTCCGACCGGGCGGCGACGCTGATTGGGCGGTTTTCGGTCATGCTCCACCGGGATGCCGCCGTCCTGGCGGATGGGCTGAATGACATCGCCGGCAGCACCGTGCAGCCCCGGACCATCCCGGAAGAGGAGCAGGAGGAGGCCGCTCAGGAGGACGGAATGGCAGACTCCTTGCTGACTGTCTTTTGAAACGCTGCATAATTTTTCCCGCCGGGCGGTAGGTCCCCCATGAAAAATCCTTTATAATGAAAGCATCAACAGGATCCCCGTTATGGAACACGATCAGGAGGTTTCGATTATGGAAAAGAAGACATACGCCCTGTACAGCAAGGACGAGTTTATGAGAATCTATGAGGACGTGACATCCGACAAGAAGCTGCTGGCGGTGCTGGTGGAGATGCAGACCCGGTTGGGCATCCACGAGCAGAAGGCCTGGGAGAACGCCAGCCAGCTGGTGGGCGAGGTGGTGCAGTTCGAGGCCACCAAGGACCGGATGCTGGAGGAGCCTGAGGAGGTGATCGACAGCTTCCTGCGCACCTCCCAGAGCCTGAAGGGCTACGACCGGAAGGTGGTGCTGCACCAGCTGGACTTCGGCCTGGGGCTCTACACCGATCAGGCGCTGCTGGACCAGTTGAAGGAGGGCGTCAGCCCCGATGAGCTGTTCCGCCGGTACTACGCCGCCCACGGCGAGGACCCCGAGCTGACCGAGGAGGTGCTGGAGGACCGGATCCGCCAGCGGATGGCCGGGTTCCACCTCTCCCCCAAGGTTCTGAAGAACATGATCCGCAAGCTGGAGAAGACAGACAACGTGATGCTCACCGCCGCCGCCCTGGGAGAGGATAACCTGCGCATCAAGTGCATCGCCGCCATGGACCTGCATCTCCGCAGCGATCAGGAGATCGCCCTGTCCGACGCCGCCATGATCGCCTGCAGCCATGCAGAGGTGGAGGCGGTGGCCGATGCCGTCAGCCGGGGCCAGATGGCATCCGAGACCGCCTTCCGGATCCTGATTGCCGTCTGCCTGACCGCACTGGTTCTCAGCCTGTTCAGCATGATCGGCGCCTCCCTGGTTCCCGGTGTGGTGGAGACCGTCATCGGGGATTCCGCCTGGAGCGCCCTCAACGGCGTATACGGCTTTGCCTCGCTGTCCAGCGGCCAGACCCTGATGGAGGCGGGCGTCCGTGCCGGGGGAATGGTGCTGAAGGAAAGGGTGCTCCATGTGGGCCTCGCCCTGGCTGCCGGCGGCCTGTTCAGCAGCCTTCTCCTCAATCCCCTTTCGGACTGGATCGGCAAGCTGACCGCAGGGAAGAATTTCCTCTATGGCGGCGGAAGCTTTGTGGCGGACGGCCTTGAGCGGATCGCGCAGTTCCTGGGTCTCTCCCAGAAGGATGACGAACTCAAACAGGAGGACGCCGCCGACATCCAGCAGGAGATTCTGGAAGACCCCCAGGTCATCACGTTCTGACCCCTTCACAGCGAGGTGATTCCATGAAACAGAAG
>CALXFL010000130.1 GCA_944387515.1 uncultured Clostridia bacterium | reverse complement strand
GTTAAGTTGGATTCTCCCAATGAAGAATCTGATGTCAGGAAGGGCTGGTTTTGCGAGGAGGGGAGGCTGGATGCCTTCACTTTCCTGGTGGATGGAAAACCGGCCACCGACCAGCAGTTCAAAAAGAATCATCAGAAGGTTTCTCTGATCCGGCAGAGTTCGGAGGCAAAGGAGCGCTTTCGCCGGCGGATGGGCAATTTAGGCAGTGCGTTTTTTGATCTGATTCCCAAATCCATGGCCTTTCGGCCGATGAAGGACGTCAAGTCCTTCATCAATCAGTATATTTTACCGGCTCAACCCATTTCTACCGAAGCCCTGCGGGAGAATATCCACACCTTACAGGAGCTACAACAGGTGATAGAGCAGCTGAAGCGTCAGATCAGCCAGCTGGAGGAGATTCTCGAAATTCATCGGAAGGTGGGAGAGATTCAAAGGCAGCATCGGGAAATCCAGCTGATATTGAAATACGCCAGCCAGGAATCTGTTCAGGAACAAATGGACACAATTGCCCAGGAACAGCAGACGTTCGGCCAGCAGAAACTGCACGTACAGCAGCAGAAAGCCGAGACAGACCAGCAGCTGGTTTCGGAACAGAATGCCCTTGCTGCCATTCAGGCTGTGATTGCTTCCAGTGATAATGGCCATCTGATCCATACGCTGGAACAGGAGATTCAGATGCTGGAGCGGGAACGCCTCCGTTTCGAGGAGGAACTGCGAGTCTTCAAAAAGCAGCTTGGGAATGCCCGGACGGTGCAGGAAAATCTTGCTGACGAGCACGAAGTGGATTTTGGAAGGATGCTGGATGGGGATGATGACGGGTTTTCTCAGCGCACAGCTGTCGTGATTGCTCTCCGGCAGCAGGCAGAAAAGAAGACAGAAGTGCTCCGCCAGAGCAATGCAGACCTGCGCAATCAGTGCCAGAAATTGCAGGAGCAAATCAGCCAGCTGCAAGGGGAGATAGGGAATCTGGAAAAGAACCGCTTTTCCTATCCCGAAACTACTGAGCTGCTGCGGACCCGAATCCGAGAAGAATTTACCCGGCGGGGCATAGATGCTTCTGTTTCCGTATTTGCAGAGCTATTGGAACTGAAGGAGACTGCCTGGCAGAATGCCTTGGAAGGCTATCTCAATACCCAGCGGTTTTATCTTTTTGTGCCGCCGGCGTACTATGATATTGCTGCTCAGGTATATGACCGCTATAAGAGCACCATTCACTCGGCAGCATTGGTTAATACCCAGGCGCTGGATTTGGAGAAAACGGCAGAACCGGACAGCCTGGCCGCTGTGGTCACCAGTGAAAATCCTTATGCTATGGCGTATGCTTGTTATGTGCTCAATCGGGTCAAGCGGTGCCAGTCAGTGGAAGAATTGAAAAAACATTCAGCCGCCATTACGGCGTCCTGCATGCTCTATCAGGGAAAGGTTTTGCGGAAATTGGCTCCTTCCACCTACCAGGAGCCTTACATCGGCCGAATGGCCATCAGGCAGCAGTTGGAGCGGAAACGTGATCAGCTGGCCCAGCTGTCCCGGCAGCTGGCGGAACAGAGAAAGAGAGAAGAAGCCCAGAAAAAACAAATTGATCAGCTGACCAGCTGCAATTTTGACCTGCTGCTGGAACATTTGGCAGCTCCCCTGAAACTTTGCCAGGCGAAAGAACAGCTCACAGATAAAAAGGTAGAGCTGAATCAGGCCCAGCAGGATCGCACCTATCTGGAGTGGCAGATGAAACTGGAACAGTGCCAGACCAGACTGGCAGAGATTCAGGTTCAGCGGGACAAGCTGAGCGAAGATATTATCCGGTATGAAACGGCCTATAAAAGAAAAGGAGAGGAGCTCGAGACTTGCCGGGAACAACTGCGGCAACTGGAACAGCATATCAGGGAATTGGGGTCGGAGGATCTTTCTTTACTGGAGAATGCCAGAAAGCGATATGAACATCTCCGCCAGCGGCAGCTGTCCAGCGTTATCGCTACCAACTACCAGCCTCAGCTTGCCAAGCTGGCCAAACAGCAGGAGAGTCAGATCCTTCAGCTTCAGCAGCATCAAGCTCGGTACCGGGAATGTGAGTTGGGACTGGGGCTTGAACAGATGCAGGCATATTTTGACGAATACGACAAGTTGTCCCGCCATGATTTGCAATCATACAGTAGCCGTCTTTTGAAAGCACAACAAGAGTGTCAGGAGGAATTTCGGGAGAGTTTTCTGGCCCGGATGCGGGAAAATATGGAACAGGCAGAGGATATTTTCCGCAGCCTGAACAAAACCCTCAAATCCATCTGCTACGGAGAGGACATTTACCAGTTCAGATTTGCAGCCAATCCCCAGAAAAAGAATCTGTATGACATGATGATGTCTCAGTTTAACATTGGGGGCACCAATCTGTTTTCTCAGTCCTTTGAAAGTTCATTCCAGTCTGAGATGGAGGAGCTGTTTCTCAAGCTAACGCTTTCAGATGATGAAGGAAAGTCGGTACTTGCGGAGTATTCAGATTACCGCACCTATCTGGATTACGACATTGAGATCCGTTCCCGTTCCGGGAACCGGCAGCTTTTTTCCAAGATTTACGGAGAAAAGAGTGGCGGCGAGACACAGACACCCTACTATGTTGCCATTGCTGCGTCCTTTGCGCAGGTATATAACAGTGAAGACAGTGTCCGGTTGATTATGCTGGATGAGGCCTTTGACAAGATGGACGACGGACGTATTGAGAGTATGATGAATTTCTTTCAGTCTCTCCATTTTCAAGTCATTCTGGCGGCACCCACAGCGAAAATTGAAACCCTGGGTCCCTATGTGGATACTGTTTTGGTGGCCTATCGGGAGGATTATGAGAGCATGATTGAGGAATATGACGTATGACAGCGTATGCCAAAAGTATTCTGAATTTGTTGATGGACAAGTTTGAAAAAAGCAAAGCCTTTTTGGGACAAGGCCGGGTCAACCGGCCTGTGGTTTGCAAAATTGTCCAGTTGTATCCAGCCTATGCCGATGATGCCAACTATGAGGTGTTTGCGGTGGTGAACGAGGCCGTTGCACAGCTGGAAGAACAGGGATTGGTCACTGTCAAACGGCGGCCGGGAACGCCCGTGGTGGAGCAGGTCACACTGGTGATGGAGGAGGTCTTGGCCGCCTATCGTTTTCTGGACCGGCAGCCCAAGAAAGAACGGAATCAGGAGATCCGCTGTCTGCTGGAACAATACAGCCAGGCCAATGATCTGTTGAAGAACTTCTGTCAGGATCAGCTCACCCGGTTGGAGCATAACCAGGAGGTCCGTTATGCCTCTGACCTTGCCACCTTTGAGCAGATTCTGAAAGTGCTTGCCCATATTCTGAACGTGGAAGAGGAGACCAGCCGCCGGGATTTTTCTGTCCGTATACTGGGGGACTCCAAGGCGTTTGAGAAAATTGAAAGTAAGGTGGTGAATATCCTGGATGCGTATGGGAATTTCCCGGAAAAAGAGTCCATCCTCACAGAATTGGGCGTTGTTCGAAATCCAGGTTATGTATACTGTAAAGGTCCGGCGATTCTGACACTGTGCGGGCAAAAGCTGGATCTGGGCAAACTCCATGGCGGACTGGGGATTCCCTCCAGTGGCTTGAAGGACATTGGGCAGATTGACGTGCAGGCAGGGAGGATTGTGACCATTGAAAATCTGACGACCTTCCATGCCTTTCAGGAACCGGATAGCTTTGCCATTTATCTGGGAGGCTATCACAACCGGGATCGCCGGGAATTCATCTTGCGGGTATTTGCGAACAATAGGGACAAAGCCTATTGTCATTTTGGAGACATCGATGCCGGAGGATTTCTCATCTGGCGGCACCTGTGCACCCAGACCGGGATTGCCTTTCAGCCTATTCACATGGGTGTGGAGACGTTGGTGCGTTTTCAGCATCTTACCAGGCCACTGACAGAGCACGACCGTACTCGCTTGCAGGCATTGCGGGATGGTTCCATTTCATCTGTGATTGACTATATGCTGGCGCATAACTGTAAGTTGGAGCAGGAGGCGTTGGATGGAGAGGAGGTGAGAAAGATGCTTTCTTCTTGTGAAACAGTATCGGGAAGTTTATTTTGAAAGCAACAAATGGGGAGACTTCATATGAAGAAAGAAGACTATATCATCCGGGATGCAGTAAAGGAAGACGCCGACTGTCTCGATGCGCTGCTCACACAGCTGATTCACTACGAGGCTCAGTTTGATGCAAATTTGAATCAGGAATTCAAGATACAGGGTAACTATGGTGAGCGGATTGGTCTGGATGGGCACAAACTTTTGGTAACCGAAGTTGCTGGGAGAATGGTTGGCTTTATATATGGTTTTGTGTACCACATTCCAGAGATGTTTATGGATCCGATTGTGATTCTGGATGCTTTGTATGTGATGGAAGAATACCGTCACAACGGATATGCCCGTGCCATGTTCCAACAGTTTCGGGAATTTGCCAAGCAGTGTCACGCCTGCCGGATTGAACTGAAGGTTATCTCCGAAAATTTGGAGGCTCTGCGTTTTTATGAAAAGCTCTCTTTTTGTGAGAGCAAGAAGTACATGCAGATGGAATGCCTGGACGGATAAAACTGCATGGTTTCATCATACACAGATTGGCGGTTAAATCCTTTCTGTGGAGCGGAATCTGATTTTGAAGAGCGAGTATGACGATCTGTGGATCGGTCACGGTAGAGTCTAGCGGCCAATTTTATATATGCAAAACAGCAACTAGTAGGGGAGACTGCTCTTAAATGAACAGTCTCCTGTTCATTTAAGAGCAGTGGCAGTCTTCTGATTATGAAAAGAAAATTGAAAAACGGCGATGGATGATGTATACTGTCCATTATAGGAGAGAAATTTTGACATAAAAGGAATGATGACGCTCATGAACAATGCACAGCTCAAAAAGTTTTTACGTGATAGAAATGTTTTGTATTTGTATCACGCGAATACAGTAGCAACTAGCTGTACCTTTTTTGAAAATGGGGGATTGCTTTCTCGAGGTACAGCGGAAGATCGAGGACTGTTCCAGACGCCGCAGGAAACAGATGAGCGTGATAAGCAGGTAGATGTTTTTTACGATCTCTTTTTTGATTCCATCGATATCCACAGAAGAAAAAGAAATTTGAATCACTATGGACCGGTTATGTTTGTCTATTCTATCGATTTGATAGACTCGCTTCCAGAGGACAGCATAAGAATTACCAAGGACAATCCCATCCGTTGGCATTCTGGCATGACAGAGGAAGAAAAGTATTTTTTATCGGAAGATGAGCTGAAAATAGGGTTTGCAAAAGGTGATTTCACCCAGCATTTTACAATACGCCACCAGATGGAACCTCTTTCTTTTAAATATTTAAGGAAAATTGTCTTGGATGATCCTGGTGTAGAGGATACCCGATATTTTGAGAATGCGCATCAACACTTACAGAAATTGATTGAACAATATGCCCCTACCGTTTCTTTAGAGGTACGTCAGTGTCCTCCAGAATGTGGTTGTCAGGAGCAGTACCGGTCTCATCGAATCGGATATGTCTACCATCGTTTTAAGACAAAATAAAATTCGTTAAAGGAGTAAAACTATGCAGTATCAGAATCCAATTATTCCGGGTTTTCATCCGGATCCCAGCATTTGCTACGATGGGAATTTTTATTACTTGGTGACTTCTACCTTTGAGTTTTTCCCTGGCGTGCCGGTTTTCCGTAGTGAAAATCTGGTGAATTGGACGCTTATTGGCCACGTACTAGATCGAGAAAGCCAGCTGCCATTGACTGGTTGCAGGCCTTCTGGAGGAATTTATGCGCCGACAATCCGTTTCCATGATGGCATGTTTTACATGATTACGACCAATGTCAGTGAGATTGGGAACTTTATCGTTCATGCCACCTCTTCTGAAGGTCCATGGTCGGATCCTGCTCCGATTGATCAGGGTGGCATTGATCCTTCCATCTTCTTTGACGATGACGGTTCTTGCTGGTATACGGGTACGACACATACCGCAAACGGACAGGGAATCGTATTCTTCCGGCTTGATCCTATGACTGGCGATATTCTTTCAGAAAAAAGGTCATCTCCCGCGGTTCGGGTGGCAAATGTCCGGAAGGTCCTCACATTTACAAAAAAGACGGTTGGTATTACCTGATGCTGGCAGAGGGAGGAACCGAATTTGGACATATGGAAACCATTGCACGCAGCCGTAAAATTGATGGTCCGTACGAATTTAATCCAGCGGGTCCGCTGCTGACTGCCCGTGGATACAACGCAACCGGTTACCCTATTCAGTGCACAGGACATGCTGATCTAGTGGAGGATGAAAATGGGAACTGGTGGGTTGTTTCGCTGGGAACCCGTCCGATTGGTCCCATGGCACATCATCTGGGACGTGAAACCTTCCTTGGAAGGATTGATTGGGTGGATGGCTGGCCGGTTATGCGCAATGATGGCCTGATGCAGTTGGAAGCAGATTTCGACCTTCCCCGTGCCGAAACAGTTCGTCCGGTATGTGATGACATCCATTGTAATTTCACCACACTTGACAAATTGCCTGCAGATTTTGCTTGGCTGCGCAATCCTGTACTGGACCATTATCAGTTGACGGAGAAGGGACTGCTGTTGTATGGTACCGATCAGCTGCTTTCTACTCCCAATACCTCTCCAACCTTTACCGGTATCCGTCAGACGCAGTTTGATACCTGTTCTCAGGCGGTCCTTTCTACTGAAATTCCAGAAGGCTGCTCAGCTGGCATCACCGCTTACGGTATCCATTCGCATCATTATGATCTGTTGATTACCCGCCGGTATGGAAAGCTCTATGCCCGGTTACGCAAGCATCTTTATGATATGGAGATGATTGCCTGCGAAATTCCACTGCCGGATGATACTCAGTCTGTAATCCTTCGAATCACTTCTGACCGGAATGAGTATACCTTCGCAGTGGATGCAGGAAAGGGCCTGATTACGCTGGGAAATGCCATGACCATCGGCCTTGCAACGGAGGTCACCGAAATGATGACCTTTACAGGAACCTTTATCGGACTTTTTGCGGAAAATGGCCTGGCCAAATTTAAGACGTTTGA
>CALXFL010000129.1 GCA_944387515.1 uncultured Clostridia bacterium | reverse complement strand
CCGATCAGCACTTTTTTGATGCCGAATTTCTTTTTGCAAAGGTCTGCGACATAATTTGCATCCTCCAGACAGTCTCCGTGAGAGATGAAGATGATGTTGTTGGGCTGGTTGCCCATATGCTCCCCCATCTTGTCAACCAGCCAGTTGAGGGACTGTTTGCGGCCCCGGACCTTGCCTACGCTGATGAGTCTCCCCTCGTCATCCACGTGGAGCAGCGGCTTGATACCCAGGGCAGAACCGATAATAGCGGTCATTTTGGATACCCGTCCGCCCCGATGGAGGTGATTCAGGTCATCTACGGTGAAATTATGGCAGAAATGCAGCTTGTTCGCTTCCAGATCTTCGGTCAGCTCCTCCAGTGTAGCGCCTTCTTCTTTTCGGGTTACGGCGTAGTGAAGGAGAAGCCCCTGTCCCATGGAGGCGCATCGGGAATCCACTACCCGGATGACGGAGCCGGGATACTGTTCCATTATGTCATTGGCTGCCAGTGTGCAGGCCTGATAGGTGCCGGACAGGGCAGAGGAGAAGGCAATGTGCAGAATATCATATCCTTCTTTGACCCAGGATTCAAAGGACTGCATGGCTTTATCTACGGGGACCTGCGCGGTTTTGGGCATGGCGCCTGCCCGCACCTGGGCATAGAATTCCTTGACCGGCAGATTTCCTTCTCCGGCGGAGTCATATTCCTGATCACCGATGGTGTAGGTCATGCCCAGCAGATTGACATGATGCTCCCGATAATAGGAGATATCCATATCACAGGTAGTCTCGGTGGAAATGATGTATCCCTTTTTCTGGCTCATATGCGTCCTCTTTCTCCCCCGGATGCCTGGCTGCGGGGGTATCGTACTCTTTTCTATTATACCCGAAAAAACGGGACAGAGCAACCATGATTCCAGATAATGGGGAAAATTTGAACATATTTATCATAAATATTAGTTTCTATTTATGCAATCATCCAAACTTGCTTTTGTTCACAATTCTTTTATTGCTTTTTCTGTTTTTCTGATTACAATAGATAGTGTTAGCACTCGAAAGATATGAGTGCTAAGTTGAATTGCGTACCCAACCATGATGATACAGGAGGCAGTATTATGAACATCAAACCGTTGGCAGACAGAGTTGTTGTGAAGATGACTGAGGCCGAGGAGACCACCAAGGGCGGTATCATTCTGGCCAGCGCAGCACAGGAGAAACCTTCCGTGGCAGAGGTTGTTGCTGTGGGCGAAGGCGGCTACGTGGATGGCCATGAGGTCAAGATGGAGCTGAAGGTCGGCGACAAGGTGCTGATCGGCAAATACTCTGGTACCCAGGTCAAGCTGGACGGCCAGGAGTACACCATTGTCCGTCAGAGCGATGTGCTGGCTATTGTAGAGTAAGCTGCACCCTTTATATATTCTGTCAATTTTCCATATTCATATTTTGAAAGGATGAAATATCATGGCAAAACAGATTGCTTATGGCGAGGAAGCCAGAAAAGCCCTTCAGACCGGTATTGATAAGCTGGCTGACACCGTTAAGATCACCCTGGGCCCCAAAGGCCGCAACGTGGTGCTGGATAAGAAGTTCGGCGCTCCCCTCATCACCAACGACGGTGTGACCATCGCCAAGGAGATCGAGCTGGAAGACGCTTTTGAGAACATGGGCGCTCAGCTGGTGAAGGAAGTTGCCACCAAGACCAACGATGCTGCCGGTGACGGTACCACCACCGCTACCCTGCTGGCTCAGGCTCTGGTAAGAGAGGGCATGAAGAACGTCGCTGCCGGCGCCAACCCCATGGTCCTCAAGAGAGGCATCCAGAAGGCTGTAGACGCTGCTGTTAAGGCCATTGTGGAGAACTCCAAGCAGGTTTCCGGCTCTGATGACATCGCTAGAGTTGCTACCGTTTCCGCTGACAGCGAGTTTGTCGGCAAGCTGATCGCTGAGGCCATGGAAAAGGTTTCTGCTGACGGCGTTATCACCATTGAGGAGTCCAAGACCGCTGAGACTTACAGCGAGGTCGTGGAAGGCATGCAGTTTGACCGGGGTTACATCTCTCCCTATCTGGTTACCGATACCGATAAGATGGAGGCTGTCCTGGATGACGCCCTGATCCTCATCACCGATAAGAAGATCAGCAACATTCAGGATCTGCTGCCCCTGCTGGAGCAGATTGTTCAGAACAGCAAGAAGCTGCTCATCATTGCCGAGGACATCGAGGGCGAGGCTCTGACCACCCTGCTGCTCAACAAGCTGCGTGGTGTCTTCAACGTGGTCGCTGTCAAGGCTCCTGGCTTTGGTGACAGACGGAAAGAAATGCTTCAGGATATCGCCATCCTCACCGGTGGCCAGGTTATCACCGAGGAGCTGGGTCTGGAGCTGAAGGATGCCAACATCTCCATGCTGGGCCGTGCCCGTCAGGTTGTTGTCCGCAAGGAAACCACTACCATCGTGGATGGCGCTGGCAACAAGGAAGCCATTGCTTCCCGGATCCATCAGATCCGTTCTCAGATTGAGACCACTACCTCCGAGTTTGACAAAGAGAAGCTCCAGGAGCGTCTGGCCAAACTGGCTGGCGGTGTTGCCGTTATCAAGGTCGGCGCTGCTACCGAGGTTGAGATGAAGGAGAAGAAGCTCCGCATCGAGGATGCGCTGGCTGCTACCAAGGCTGCTGTTGAGGAAGGCATCGTAGCCGGCGGCGGAACTGCTCTGATCAACGCCATTCCTGCTGTTAAGGCAGCTATTGAAGGTGCTTCCGGCGACGAAAAGACCGGTATGACCATCGTGCTGAAGGCTCTGGAAGAGCCCGTTCGTCAGATCGCAGCCAACAGCGGTCTGGAAGGCTCTGTCATCATTGACAAGATCCTCACCTCTGGTAAGGTCGGCTACGGCTTTGACGCTTACAAAGAAGAGTACTGCGATATGATTCCTGCCGGTATCGTGGATCCCACCAAGGTTACCAGAAGCGCTCTGCAGAATGCTGCTTCTGTCGCTGCCATGGTGCTGACCACCGAGTCCCTGGTGGCTGATATCAAGGAAGAGACTCCTGCTCCTGCCATGCCCGCTGGCGGTATGGGCGGCATGTATTGATCCCCCTTCTTCATTGCAAAGTGGTGCCCCACACAGGCTGTGCTGTGTGGGGCACTTTGCTGTTTCTTCATCTTGTCCTCATATTACCGAAACATTTAGGTCTTAACATTTGAATTTGAATATGGTATAATATCAGAAACTTCTATCTGTGCTTTGAAAGACCTTGAAAAACAGCATGGCCATTTTACCAGACGGATTGTGCCGGAATGCTGTTTTTCTCTCGTTGCACGGCATGTCGGGGCCTTTCAGGGACGATGTGGTGAAATAAAGGTGTTCGGTACGGCGTTATTCTTACTGAATGGGTTGATCCAAAGCGTGATTGACCCGGTTGTTACATCTCTCTCGCAGGAGGCGCTTGTCTGCTGCTGAGGAAGGAGGCATTTCATTTTGAGTACACCCAAAAAGCCATCCAAAGCCATGCTGATGATCCGCTATGGCTTTGGCCAGCTGATGCGGTTGCTGGTGACAGTATTTCTCATCTGTGTCATTTCAGGCTGTATTGTTGCAACAGCCATGACCATCTATGTGATGAACTTTATGGAAACCAGCAATCCCATCAACCTGGATAATGTCAACCTGAGCTTTACCACTATGTTTTATGCCGAAAACAGTGAGGGACAGGCTGAGGAGGTCTACCGGATGTCTGGAGACCAGAACCGCATTGAAATTTCGCTGGATCAGGTGCCGCAGTGCCTGCGGGATGCTTATATTGCCGTAGAGGATAAGCGGTTTGAGGAACACAATGGTGTAGACTGGATCCGTACGGTAAAAGTTTCAATTGACGCCATTCTCAAAGGTGGCAGTCAGGGCGGTTCCACCATTACCCAGCAGCTGGTCAAAAACGTTACCAAGGACGACGACGTCACCCCGGTGCGAAAGCTCCGGGAGATTTTCCGCGCATTGGAGCTGGAGCGGAACTATACCAAGGATGAGATTCTGGAAGCCTATTTGAATATCATTTTCCTCGGCAAGAACATCTATGGCGTAGAGGCGGCCAGTCAGTATTATTTCGGCTGCTCAGCTATGGATCTGACGGTTCCCCAGGCTGCCTGTATTGCCGGTATGACCCGGTCGCCCAACTACTACCGGCCGGATCTTTATCCCGAACGGATGCTGGAACGGCGCAATCTCGTGCTGGAGTTGATGATGGAGCAGGGATATATTACCGAGGCGGAATATGAAACCTATATCGCCGAACCGGTTGTGACTGTTGATCATTCCTCTGGTTCTGATGAAGGAAATCAGGGCGGTGTGCAGTCCGGTATAACCTCGTATTTTACCGATATGGTTATTGAGGACGTCATTGCAGACCTGATGGAGGCCAACGATTGGTCCCGGGATTATGCCAGCTATATGCTGCGCAATGGCGGCTACCGGATCTATATGACAGTGGACCAGGAACTCCAGACCTATCTGGAACAGAAGTACTGCGACTGGACCACCTTCTCCAAGTATGAGCTGACCCCCAACAGTGATGGGGAAATTCCCCAGTCCGCCTTTGTTATCATGGACTATGAAGGCCATGTGCGGGCTGTTGTAGGCGGCAAGGGAGAAAAGACCGAAACCCTCAGCTTCAACCGGGCAACTATGGCCAAGCGAGCCCCGGGCTCTTCCATGAAGCCGCTGGCAGTTTATGGCCCCGCCATGGAGTATGACATGATCAACTGGTCTACGGTGCTCAATGATGGACCGGTCATGCAGATTGACGGACGGGATTGGCCCAGCAACTACGAGAAGGATTACCGCGGTGACATGACTGTGGTAGAAGCAGTCCGGATCTCCCGAAATACGATTCCTGTCAAAATTATGCAGCAGCTGACCACCGAGCGCAGCCTGAGCTTCCTGGAAAAGAAGCTGGGCTTTACCACCCTGGTGACCAGCGGCAGCCAGAACGACACTGGTTTGTCTCTGGCCATTGGTTCTATGACAGAGGGCGTTTATCTGAGAGAGCTGACTGCGGCTTATGCGCCCTTCGGCAATGGTGGCCTGTATTACACGCCGGAAAGCTACACCCGTATCGAGGATTCCAGCGGAAACGTTGTGCTGGACAATACCCCCAAGAAGACCCGTGCATTCAGTGAGGATACTGCTTCGGTTATGAACCGGCTGTTGCAGGTGGTCTGTCAGAGTGGTACCGGCCGGGAATCCAATATCGGCGCTATGCCGGTTGTAGGTAAAACCGGTACGACCCAGGACTACTACGATATGTCCTTTGTGGGTCTGACCCCCTATTATGTAGGCGGTGTCTGGACCGGTTACGACACACCGGAGATGCTCCCCTGGCAGAATATGTACGACACCGACACCATCTGGTCCAATGTCATGCGGGATATTCACGCCAATCTGGAAGTCAAGGACTTCACTCTGAGCGAGAATATCGTACAGATGGAGTACTGCAAGATTTCCGGTATGGCTGCGACCTCTGCCTGTACCGAGACGGCAATGGGCTACTATAAGACCAACGCCAAACCTGAGCCCTGTGATGCCATTCACGACACCGGGGATGACGCTGAGACCACCAGCGGCGAGCAGACGCCGCCTCCTGTGACAACACCGGAAGGCCCCAGCTTTTCTGCCAATCCATCTGGAGGGGATTCACCTGAGAATGCTCCGCCTGTGGACTGATCTGTAAGCACAAACCTTAGAAAAGACCGCCGCACCATTGCAGCGGTCTTTTTGCAGTATGGAGGATGGGATGGTAACGGTAATTGCTGCGCGAAGCCAGAACGATGCAATCGGATATCAGGGAAGGATTCCTTGGAATATCCCGGAGGAAAAAAGGTGGTTTCGGGAACGGACAATGGGCGGTACCGTTATTCTCGGGCGAAAAAGCTGGCAGGAAATCGGGCGGCCTCTGGGCGGACGGCAGACCATCGTGTTATCAAGGGATCCGGCCTTTTGCTGCCCTGGCTGTGAGAAGGCATCTTCCCTGAAGGAAGCGCTGGCGCTGGCAGACCGGCCGGAAATTTATATTGCCGGTGGTGCAACGGTATACCAGCAGGCGCTAGAGTTTGCAGACCGGCTCTGCCTGACCCGGATTGAGGCGTTTTTTGAAGGAGATACTTTTTTTCCAGCTGTAGACTGGCATCAGTGGAAGTTGATCCGGCAGGAGCACCGGCCCGGTGATCCTGCCTGGACGGTTGAAATTTGGGAGCGGATATTGCCATAACAATGTTTTAGACAGAAGGAGGATCCATTGTGATTCAGAAGAATAAAAGCTATCAGGCCGTGGTAGAGGATCTGACCCTGGAGGGAAACGGTATCTGCCGGGTGGATGGATTTACGGTATTTGTGCCCATGACGGCGGTAGGCGATCGGATTCGCTTCAAGGCGGTCAAGGTACAGAAGCACTATGGGTATGGATTGTTGGAGCAGGTGGTAACACCTGCGCCTATCCGGCAGCAGGTGGATTGTCCTGTGTTCCGGCAGTGTGGCGGCTGTGCCTTCCGGCATATTACCTATGAGGAGGAACTGCGGCTCAAGCAAAAGGCGGTACAGGACGCCTTTCAGCGGCTGGGCGGCTTTCAGCTGGAGCCTGAGCCGATTCTGGGCTGTGAAGAACCGGATCATTACCGCAACAAGGCCCAGTATCCTCTGGGCACAGACCGTCAGGGCAAGGCTGTGGCAGGGTTTTACGCCCGGCGGAGTCACCGCATTGTTCCAGTTTCGGATTGCGCCTTACAGGATCCAGCTTTTGGCCCTGTGGTAAAGCTGGTAGTGGATTTTATCAACAGCCGCCGTCTGGCGGTATATGACGAGTCCACCGGAAAAGGTCTGCTGCGGCATCTCTTTCTGCGACGGGGCCGCCGCACCGGGGAAATGATGGTTTGTCTGGTTTCTACCAGCCGGCAGATTCCCTTTCTGGATGAACTGATCCAGAAGCTGACGGCAGCCTTCCCCCATATCGTCAGCATTGCCCTCAACATCAACAAGGAAAAAACCAATGTGATTCTGGGGCGGCAGACGATTACAGTATACGGCAAGGATTATATTGACGATATTCTGCTGGACGTAAAACTTTCTATTGCGCCGGCTGCCTTTTATCAGGTCAACAGTGCCCAGACAGAGCGGCTCTATCAGCTGGGATATGCCTATGGCGA
>CALXFL010000128.1 GCA_944387515.1 uncultured Clostridia bacterium | reverse complement strand
TTTGGTGGACCCGGAGAGGATCGAACTCTTGACCTCTGCGATGCGAACGCAGCGCTCTCCCAGCTGAGCTACGGGCCCATCTGCTGTTTTACAGCAGATAATATTATAGCATAAACAGGGTTATTTGTACAGCCTTTTCAGAAAAAATTTTCCACCACGCCTCAGTCCTGCGGTGTCTTAAACAACAGATTTTGCTTCTTCATCCACTGGTACCGTCTGATCAACAACAAGGTCGCACCTGCGCGCAAAGCCGCTACAATCAGGTTAAACTGAATCACAGCCTGGTAGTTGCTGCCCAGCCAGGTATACAGCTGGACGCCGAAAAGCGGCAGCAGGCTGTTGCTGAGGGTAATCACGATGGTGTAAAGACTGATGGTGAGAGAACGATTTTTGACCGGCACGGCCTGCAAAAGCATCTGGACCACACAAAGAGAAATACAGCCCTGAAACAGGCCGCCTACTGTGCCCAGCGTCATGAAGACGAGAGGACGAAGCGGAACCGGTGACAGACAGCCAATGATCATAGCCAATGGACAGAGCCAGAGTCCCAGCGCGCCATAGATGATGGTGTAATGCACCGATTTCTTCTGGTTGAGCCGGGCGAAGAAGCCGATGGAAAGCAGCTGCGCTACACAGACCATCGCATTGTAGGTGCTGAGGTGCGCCTCTGTCATGCCGATGTAGTTTACCTCTCCCAGGTACCACATGCTGAAATCCATATGCCAGCTGAGGTAGAAGCAGAGAATCACCACAAAAAACCGGCGGAAGGGCTGGTGCCGGCAAGCCTGCCCGATGGTTTCCCCCGCATCCCGCAATGTAAACCGATGATTGGCCGTTTGTCGGGGCTGACAGGGGATTCTGGCAATGGATACGGCCTGAATCAGCAGGAACGCTGCACTGATATAGTAAAAAATACGCAGGATCATCAGCTTGTCTTCCGATTCCGAAACAGAAGACATGGCGATACCACAAAAGAGAGGCGTTACCGTTCCGACAAAGAACATGAAGCGGTTTCGGAAGGTGAAAACCTGGTTGCGGTCATCCAGTGCCACCACGTCACCAAAGAAGTTCTGCCATTGGGCATTGTAAATGGCCATCAGGCCCACCGTCAGCCCAAGGAAGACAAAGAACAGGTTCATCCGCAGGGCACCAAAGAGTGGAACGGTTGCATAGCCAATAAACATCAGCCCCATAATGGTCAGCACTGCTACCGGTACCGTTTTGGAGTATCGGGTACGTTCACCCCAGATGCCGCTGGGAAGCATCAGCAGCACCGCCACCAGATTGGGAATCGTCTGCACCAGACCGATCTGGGTATCGGTGGCGCCAAGGTTGGTAGCATAGAGATTGTTGCCGAAACCTGTCACCGATGAGACAAACTGATAAAGAATGCCTTCTATGCCAAAAAGCAGCAGAATTCTGTTGCGGGGAATGGCCCACAGTTCCTGTATCTGTCTTCTCAAACCTCTCATGGCAGACAATCCTTTCACGGAAAAAATAGAGGCCTCATCTGACATCATCATACACAGGCGGACAGGGAAAATCAAGATGGATTTGACAAGTTTTTTGGTTTCGTACAGAGATACAAAGGGCCTGCCTTCTTTGGCGTTGCAATTCAGTAAAATGACGGAAATTGATTGCCGTTGCGGTCTTTTCTTTTCTATTCCCTCATAAGGTTGGTTTCAGGGGGAATGGGAATGTTCTGTACCATCAAAATCGGAAAAAGATTCTGGCTCTGGGTGGGGGCCATTCTACTGGCTCTGCTGGCCATTTTCTGGCTGCCAGGAACAGGCGCTGTGTTTCCCGTGCTTTCTTCCTCAGTGGATCAGGAGAAGGTGGTTTACCTGACTTTTGATGACGGCCCTTCGGTCAATACCATTGAAATTCTCAACGTATTGAAGGAGGAGAAGGTGCCGGCAACTTTTTTCGTCACGGGTGCCGAGACAGAACGGGGCTTGGGACTGTACCAGCGAATGCTGGATGAGGGGCATGCCATTGGCCTGCACTCTTACAGTCATCGTTATCGGGAGATCTACGCCTCTGCGGATGCTTATTGGAATGACCTGATGCGGCTCGCCGACCACATTGAGGAGCACACCGGTTACCGGCCGGATATCTTCCGCTTTCCCGGCGGTAGCCACACCACCACGGCAGATGCTGCTGTTCTGGAAGAGGTAAAAAAGCGGGCAACCAATAGTGGCCTTTGCTGGTTTGACTGGAATGCGCTGGGAAAGGATGACCACAGTACGCCTACCTCTGCCCAGCAGATTTTTGAAAATATCGTCTCCTCTGCCGGAGACAAGGAGCGTATCGTAACCCTGATGCACGATGACGGCGTCCGGACCACTGCCGCAGACGCCGTCAGGTTGATTATCGATCACTATAAATCTCTGGGATACCGCTTTGAGAAGCTGACTTCTGAGACTGAACCTGTGCGGTTTTCCTGAGCGGATTCAGCGGGTGAGCTCTGCACAGACGGGATAATGGTCCGACAGATACACGCCGTTTTTCTCCTCTTTCCAACAGCAGACTTGCTTCGCCTGGAAGACAGAAGAAACAAAGATGTAGTCAATTTTGGAGGTTACGTCCGGCGTATGGAAATAATTATGGAAGGTGAAGGGAAGGCTGGTGGTGACATCCTGAAGCATCAGGTTCGGATGCTCTTTCAGCGGTTCCATTTCAGGGGAGTCCGGGACAGCATTGAAGTCTCCGGTCAGCAGAATCGGGTAGGGATAGCGTTCCGTATCCCGCTCCATCTGGCAGAGCAGCTGGGTCAGCCCCTGAAGCCGTGCCTGGGAGCTGATGTGATCCAGATGGGTATTATAGAAGCGAATCGGTGTCTGGCTGTCCTGATGCAGCAGAATTGCTCTGGTGCAGGTGCGGGGACAGTCGCTCTGATCGGGGTAACGGGAGCCCGGCTCCAACGGTGTGGGAGAAAGCCAGAAGGTGTCCAATCCGATGAGCTGAGTGGTCTCATTCCGGATGGCAATGGTCATGGACTCTCCGGTCAGATCAGCCTCCCGGCCGCATCCCACAACGGTATAGCCGGTTAGATTGTCCTGAAGCCACCGGTGCACATGGGGTAGCACCTCCTGAAAGCCGATGATGTCCGGCTTTTCCTGCTGGATCTTTTCCAGAATCAGCGGGCGGCGGAAGATAAAGCTGTTGTCACCGTCCTGTTGAAAATCACATCGAATGTTGAAAGAAACGACCTTCATGAAAATGCCTCCTGTATCAGTTGCTTGTCTCCATTATACTCCTGTTTTGAGAAAATCAACCCCCGAATGTGAAAAAATATGGTTCTAGGCTACCTGTGTGAATGTGGACGACAAAGAAATATTTTGCTCTTGACAACTGGAAGCCCACAGCCTATAATAAAGATGTATGAACAGATATCAGCGATGAACAGATCAAGCGAAACCTGTCTTTCCCAGAGAGAGGGCCATTTAGCTGCAAGGCCTTTGTCAGACACTTCGCAGGCCATCTGGGAGCTGCGTGCAAAAACACGCCGTTTTTCCGCGTTAAGGAAACCGAAAGTGGCACTGGAAAAGCAGTGCAAATTGGGTGGTACCACGGAACAACAGGTTTCGTCCCATGAGGGGACGGGACCTTTTTCTTTTGCCTCCAAAGCTGTTCAAAAATCAAAGAAAGGAAGTTATTCCCATGAAATGGGCCGGTCTGAACGACCTGCGGGAAAAATATCTCTCGTTTTTTGAGAGCAAGGGCCATACCCGCATGGCCAGCGCACCCCTGATCCCCAAAGATGACAACAGCCTGCTGCTCATCAACTCTGGCATGGCGCCGCTGAAAAAATTCTTCCTGGGTCAGGCTACCCCGCCCAACACCCGGGTTACCACCTGCCAGAAGTGCATCCGTACTCCTGATATTGAGCAGGTAGGCAAAACCTCCCGTCACGGCACCTACTTTGAGATGCTGGGCAACTTCTCCTTCGGCGACTACTTCAAGCATGAAGCCACTGCCTGGGCCTGGGAGTTCATCACCAAGGTGCTGGAACTGCCGGTAGACCGGCTGTGGGTTACCATCTATCTGGATGACGATGAAGCTTTCGACATTTGGACCAAGGAAGTGGGCGTAGCCCCTGAGCGGATTGTCCGGCTGGGCAAGGAAGACAACTTCTGGGAGCACGGCTCTGGTCCCTGCGGCCCCTGCTCTGAGATCTACTTTGACCGTGGTCCCGAGTTCGGCTGCGGCAGCCCCAACTGCGGTCCCGGCTGTGACTGCGACCGGTTCATGGAATTCTGGAACCTGGTATTTTCCCAGTTCGATTCTGACGGAAACGGCCACTATGAGCGGATGCCCAAGCCCAATATCGACACCGGTATGGGTCTGGAGCGTCTGGCCTGCCTGATGCAGGGCGTCGACAACCTGTTTGAGGTGGACACCGTCCAGAACATCATGAAGAAGATCTCTGAGATCGCTCATGTCACCTATAAGCAGAATGAGCGCGCTGACGTGTCCCTGCGGGTTATTACCGACCATATCCGCTCCACTACCTTCATGCTGGCAGACGGTGTCTCTCCCTCCAATGAGGGCCGGGGTTATGTTCTTCGCCGCCTGCTCCGTCGTGCTGCCCGTCATGGCCGTCTGCTGGGTGTCAACGAGCCCTTCCTGTACAAAGTAGTCGATACTGTAGTAGCAGAAAACGTCTGCGCTTATCCCGAACTGGCAGAAAAAGCCAGCTATATCAAGAAGGTCATGAAAAACGAGGAAGAGGCCTTCAACAATACCATCGGCAAGGGCATGGATATGCTCATGGACCTGATTGACCAGATGTCCACCCAGGAGATCAAAACCCTCTCCGGCGCCGATGTCTTCAAGCTCTATGACACCTTTGGATTCCCCATGGACCTGACCCGGGAAATTGTGGCTGAGAAGGGCATGGACATTGATGTGGAGGGCTTCGAAGCCTTCATGAAGGAGCAGCGCACCCGTTCCAGAGAGAACTATCTCAGCCGGGGCGGTTCTTCCTGGGACAGCGAGGAGCTGGAGCTGCCCGCTGTGGAGACTGTCTTCAAGGGTTATGAGACCCTTTGCTGCGATACCACCGTGGCTGCCCTGCTGGTAAACGGCAAGCCCGCTGAGATTGCCACTGAGGGCGAAGAGGTTGTCGTTCTCCTTGGAGAGACTCCTTTCTATACCGAAAGCGGTGGACAGGTATCCGATACTGGTACCATCCGCAGCGCCAACGGCGTCATCCGGGTAGGCGCCATGAAGAAGATGCCCGGCGGTCAGATTGTACACTCTGGTTTTGTGGCAGAGGGTACTGTGGAAAACGGCGCTGCTATCACCGCTCAGGTGGATGAAGCCCGCCGCAGAGCCATTATGCGTAACCACACTGCTGCTCACCTGCTCCAGGCTGCTCTGCGTGAGGTGCTGGGCGATCACGTGCATCAGGCTGGCCAGCTGGTAGATGACCATGCTGTCCGCTTTGACTTCACCCACTTTGAGGCCGTCACCCCTGAGCAGCTGCTGAAGGTGGAGGGTATCATCAACCGGGAAATCCTCCGCTGTGTACCGGTTCAGAACTATGAATGCGGCCTGGAGGAAGCCAGAGCTGAAGGTGCTATGGCTCTCTTCTCCGAAAAATACGGCGATACCGTCCGGGTTGTGAAGATCGAGGACTTCTCTCTCGAGCTGTGCGGCGGTACTCATGCCCGCAGCACCGGTGAGCTGGGCCTGTTCAAGGTCGTTTCTGAGAGCTCGGTAGCTGCCGGTGTCAGAAGAATCGAAGCGGTTACCGGTACAGGTGTCCTTCACCTGCTGGGCGAAATGAAGCACACCCTTCATGAGGCTGCTGCTATGGTCAAGGCTTCTCCTGCTGAACTGCCTGCCAGAATCAAGACCCTCACCGGCGAGCTCAAGGATAAGGAGCGGGAAATTGCCATCCTCAACAGCAAGCTGGCTGCCAACCGCACCGGCGAGCTGCTCCAGAATGCCCAGCGGATCAACGGCGTGGTGCTGCTGTCTGCCCTCATGAGCGGTATGACCCCTGAGATGCTCCGCACCATGGGCGACAAGCTCCGGGACAAGGAGCCTGCTATCTGTGCCCTGCTCTGCGGCGGCACCGAGGAAAAGCAGAACTTCTACTGCGTTGCTGGTCCTGAGGCTGTCAAAGCCGGTGTTCATGCCGGTAAGATCATCAAGGAAGCCTGCGCCATCACCGGCGGTAAGGGCGGTGGACGTCCTGATTCGGCCATGGGTGGTGTCGGTGACACCTTCAAGGTTGACGAAGCCCTGGCCATGCTGGATGATCTGGTCAAGGCCATGACCGAGAAATAATCATTTCTTTCACTTCAGTGAGAAGGAGGATTGAAAATGGATTGCCTGTTCTGTAAAATTATTGCCGGGGAAATTCCCAGCAAAAAGGTCTATGAGGACGACCGTTGCTATGGATTTTATGACATTGATCCCCAGGCGCCGGTGCATTTTCTCATGGTGCCCAAGGCCCATATCTCCGGCCCCGATGCCGTCAATGAAGAGAATGCCGCTGTAATCGGTCATATCTATGCTGTGATTGCTTCCCTGGCCCGGGAACTGGGCCTGGAAAACGGCTATCGGGTAGTGGCCAACTGTGGTAAGGACGGCGGTCAGACGGTGGGACATCTCCACTTCCACGTCCTGGCTGGCCGTGGTCTCGCCTGGCCTCCCGGCTAAAAGCAGTTTCCATGGTTTTATGAGGGGCGTTTTTGACGCCCCTTTGGAAAGGAGTTTTTGGTCATGCAGCAATACTATACACTCAAGGTTGCCGGCCTCACCCGGCAGCTTCCCCTCTGTCCGGTCAGCGACAAGCTGGACATCGCTGCCTTTGTCATGTTTTCCGATGTGGAAATGACGGTTGCCTGTGCCAAGGAGCTGATCAAGCGGATTCCTCCCTGTGACCTGCTGATTACGGCTGAGTCCAAAGGTATTCCGTTGGCCTATGAGATGGCAAGACAGCTGGGAATCCCGTATCTGGTTGCCCGTAAGAGCGTCAAAGTCTATACCCGTAACCCCATTGAGGTTACCGTCAATTCCATTACCACCCAGCATACCCAGAAGCTCTATCTGGGCGAGGATGATGTGGACATGATCAAGGGACGCCGGATTGTGGTGATTGACGATGTCATCAGCACTGGGGAGTCTCTGACGGCACTGGATGAACTGGTCAGCAAGGCTGGCGGAAAGATTGTCGCACAGGCTGCTGT
>CALXFL010000127.1 GCA_944387515.1 uncultured Clostridia bacterium | reverse complement strand
GGAAGCACCGGTCAGCTGGAAGAGGAGCGGCAGCTGCCCTCTTTTGTATATGGCCCAGTAAAAGCAGGGGAGCCTTTGGGAGAGGTGCGCTGGTATCTGACCCAGGACGGACAGCGTCAGCTGGTGGCTTCGGCCACCCTGACAGCGGGAGCGGATGTGGCGCTGCCGGAGGAAAAAATCCCACTGCTGCGGCGGATGATCGGCTGGTGCTGGCGGTTTTTCCACCATTTTTAAAAAAATCTCCGGAAAGCGGAATTTTTGTTGCGCAAATAGGGAAACTATCGTATAATAAAATTGTATGCGTACACGGCCGTGGCCGTGACAGAAAAAAGATCCCTGCGACCCGCCGTGAGGCGGCTTTGAAGGAGAAACAGAATGGAAGCAGTCAGAATTCAGAAAATCATTGCAGACAGTGGCCTTTGCTCTCGCCGTCAGGCTGAGACTTACATCACCGAAGGACGGGTGAAGGTCAACGGACATCCGGCCTTCATCGGCCAGAAGGCCGATCCCCGCCGGGACATCATCACAGTGGACGGCCAGCGGCTCAATCCTCCTCAGAAGCGTCAGACACTCTACCTCATGCTTTATAAGCCCCGGGGATACCTGACCGCCATGAAGGATGACCGGGGCCGCCGCTGTGTCACCGAATTGGTGGCGGATCTGCCGGAGCGGGTCTATCCGGTGGGGCGGCTGGACCTGAATTCCGAGGGCCTGCTGCTCTTTACCAATGACGGCGACTTTGCCAACGCCATGACCCATCCCTCCCATCAGATCCCCAAGACCTACCGGGTCACGGTTCATAGCGACGTCACCGAGGATCAGCAGGTGGCTCTCAGCACCGGTGTGGACCTGGACGGCCGGATGACCGCGCCCGCCATTGTCCGGGTGGTCACCGAGGAGGAAAACCGCACCGTCATGCTCATCACCATCAGCGAGGGCCGCAACCGCCAGATCCGCCGGATGTGTGAGGCAGTGGGACTGGAAGTGGCCCGGCTGAAGCGTATTGCCGTCGGTTCCCTCCGGCTTGGCATGCTTCGTCCTGGACAGTACCGGATGCTCACCAAGGATGAGGTGGATGCGCTGATGGAAGCTGCCCGCCGTCAGGGCGGAAAACCGGTGAAGAAGCCGGGCCGTCAGGGAGGTGGCCGGTAATGCTGTTTTTGCGTCCCATGCGGGAAGGAGATCATTTTCCTGCCCTGCCGGACAAGCCGGAAGGCCTTTACTATCTGGCGTTGGCAGGGGATACCCTGCTGGGGTGGTGCCACTATTACCGGAAGGATCAGGCGCTGCTCATTATGGAGATTTCCGACGGTGGAGATACCGATCTCTGCGATGGTCTGGTGCGGGCTGTGCTGGCCCAGGGGGACGAGAGCGGCCTTCAGGCTGCCTGCTTTGCACCTGGCTGCTGGCCGCAGCTCGGGGCGTTGGGACTGCCGCTGGATGAGATGGGCCGGCTGTCCTCTATCCAGGATTTTCTCTATAATTGTAAAAGCTGCAAAATATAAAAAATTGCTCTTGTGATTTTTTATGGGGTGTAGTATAATAGAATGGGTGAATTTGAGGATTGCGGAAGCAGTCTGTCAGATTCTCTGTCCGATTGAAAGCCGGCTTTGCCGGCCGGCCTAAATACATAGAAATGGGGGCAACAAAATGAATTTTCAGTCCAAGCTGGCCAAGCTTGAGGAAGTCAAAGCTGTCTGCCAGACCGCTTCTGCTGCAAGAGAGCGGATCACCGCACTGTTTGACGAGGGAACCTTCGTTGAAACGTCCGGTTTCGTAGCCTGCGGAGATGCCGGTGTCGGTGTCATCACTGGCTATGGTTCCATTGATGGCAGCATCGTTTATGCCTTTTCTCAGGATGTGACCGTCATGGGCGGCGCCGTTTCCAGAGCGCACGCCGAAAAAATTGCCAGACTTTATGAGCTGGCTGTCAAGAACGGCGCACCGGTGGTAGCCATTTTCGACTCCAACGGCGCCAAGATCTCCGAGGGTCCCGAGGTGCTCAGCTGCTACCAGAAGATCCTGGCCCTTTCCAACAACCTGTCCGGCGTAGTTCCTCAGGTTGCCGTTGTGGCCGGAAGCTGCGTAGGTATCAGCGCCATGATGGCCGCCTCTGCTGACCTGGTGGTTATGGCCGAGGACGCTGAGCTCTACCTTACCGCCGGTTCTGACGCTTCTGCCGCTGCTGCTTCGGCAAACGGTGTGGCCCATCTGGTCTGCGCTGATGCCATGGCTGCTGTGGCCAAGGCCAGAGAGCTGGTTTCCATCCTGCCGCTCAACAACCTCTCCATCGCTCCTATCAGCGAAGGCACTGAGGCTGCTGCCGGTGTGGTGGACAACACTGCTGACTCTGCTGCACTTGCTGCTGCAATCTGCGACGCTGACTCCGTAATCGAGCTGAAGAAGGAATTTGCTCCCCATGTCTTTACTGCACTGGCCACTCTGGACGGCAGCACTGTAGGCGTGGTTTCCGTGAAGGGCGAGCTCTGCGGCAAATGTGCCGCCAAGGCTGCTGCTTTTGTCCGGTTCTGTGACAGCTTCAGCCTGCCGGTCATCTCCCTGGTGGATACCTGCGGCTTTAAGAAGGATTCCTGCATCGCTGGTGCCGCTGGCCTCTCCGCTGCTTATGCGGATGCCACCACCGCCAAGGTTACCGTTTACACCGGCAAAGCCATCGGTGCTGCTGGTATTTCCTTCGGCAACGCTGACCTGCGCATCGCCTGGCCCACTGCTGTGATTTCTGCACTGGATCCTGAGGCTGCTGTGGAGTTCTTCTGGCATGACAAGCTCAAGGGCGCCGAGGATCTGGATGCCCGCCGCACCCAGCTGGCTGAGGAGTATGCCGAAACAGAGGCCAGCCCCTATCAGGCTGCCAGCGCCGGTATGGTGGACGACGTGATCGCCCCTGCCGCTACCAGAAGCGCACTGATCGCTGGTCTGGATGCGCTCGCTTCCAAGCGGGTTTCCAGACTTCCCAAGAAACATTCCTGCTGATCACTCTGAAACTTCGATAGAAAGGGCTTGAAGACATGAAAAGATACAACATCACCGTCAACGGAAAAACCTATGATGTAACCGTAGAGGAAGCTGGCGGCGCCGCTCCTGCTGCTGCTCCCGCTCCCGCTGCTGCTCCTGCCGCAGCCCCTGCTGCCGCTCCCGCTCCTGCCGCTGCTCCCGCTGCAGCTCCTGCTGCTCCGGTTTCCGGCACCGACGTGAAGGCTCCCATGCCCGGCACCATCCTGGAAGTCAAGGCTGCTGTGGGCGACACCGTTTCCAGAGGCCAGGTCATCTTTACCCTGGAGGCCATGAAGATGGCTAACGACATTGTCGCTCCTGTGGACGGCAAGATCGTTTCTCTCACCGCCAAGAAGGGCGACAGCGTCAACGCCAACGATGTGCTGGCTGTTGTCGGCTGATTTGGGGTTTTTCCCCTGCCGGATCTCCGGCGCGAATACTTGAAGGAGGATCAACCACAAATGGCTAAGCAAATCAAGATTACTGAAACTGTTCTGCGGGACGCCCATCAGAGTCTGCTGGCGACCCGTATGCCCCTGTCGGACATGCTCCCCATTCTGGGCGAGATGGACAAGGTAGGCTATTATTCCGCTGAGGTCTGGGGCGGCGCTACCTTTGACGCCTGCCTGCGGTTCCTCAATGAGGATCCCTGGGAGAGACTGCGTGTCATCCGCCGGGAGATGCCCAACACCAAGCTGCAGATGCTGTTCCGCGGCCAGAACATGCTGGGCTACCGTCACTATGCCGACGACGTGCTGGAGTACTTCGTTCAGAAGTCTGTGGCCAACGGCATCGACATCATCCGTATCTTTGATGCCCTGAACGATATCCGCAACCTGGATACCGCTGTCCGGTCCGCCAAGAAGGAAGGCGCTCACGCACAGATCGCCATCTCCTATACCCTGGGCGACACCTTCACCACCGACTACTATGTGGATTACGCCAAACAGATCGAGTCCATCGGCGCAGATTCCATCTGCATCAAGGACATGGCTGCTCTGCTGACTCCCTACCGTACCTATGAGCTGACCAAGGCCATCAAGTCTGCGGTCAAGATTCCGGTGGACATCCATACTCATTACACCTCCGGTCTCGCTTCCATGTGCCTGCTGAAGGGTATCGAGGCTGGCGCCGACATCATCGATACTGCTATGTCTCCTCTGGCACTGGGTACCTCTCATGCTCCCACCGAGTCCATGGTGGCCGCTCTCCAGGGTACCGAGTATGACACCGGTCTGGATCTGAAGCAGCTGACCAAGATCCGGGATTACTTCATGATTCTGCGGAAGAAGTACATCGATTCCGGCCTGATCGATCCCAAGATGCTGGCTACCGACGCCAACGCTCTGATCTACCAGGTTCCCGGCGGCATGCTGTCCAACCTGCTGTCTCAGCTGAAACAGGCTGGCAAGGAAGACCAGCTGGAAGACGTGCTCAAGGAAGTTCCCCGTGTTCGTAAAGACGCTGGTATGCCTCCTCTGGTTACCCCCTCTTCTCAGATTGTGGGTACTCAGGCTGTCTTCAACGTCATTCTGGGCGAGCGCTACAAGATGGTTACCAAGGAATTCAAGGGCATCGTTCGCGGCGAGTACGGCAAGACTCCCGAACCCATCGATCCCGAGTTCCAGAAGAAGATCTGCGGCGACGAGCCCATCATCACCTGCCGTCCTGCCGACAACATTCCCCCCGAACTGGATACCCTGCGGAAGGAATGCGCCGAGTGGGTGGAGCAGGAGGAGGACGTCCTCAGCTACGCACAGTTTGGCCAGGTTGCAGTCAAGTTCTTCGAGCAGCGCCGCAATGCCAAGTATGGCATCGACGGCAAGCGTGCTGATTTTGAAAACGGCGTGCATCCCGTTTAAAATCAGACGGTCTGATTTTTAGATTGTTTCCTAGCGGCGGTCATTTGACCGCCGCTTTTGCTTTTATGACGAGCGTATTTGAACACTGGTTAGTATGGCTTACTTTATTTTCTTATGTATTTTCTTTTCCATACTTTAATTTGTAAGAGGAAAAGCTTTCAATATAAAAATAGTGAGAATTTAAAAGGAAAAAGCGCTGATTTTTTCCATTTGTGCTATAATCATTGTTGCTGTCAGGATGACTGTATCTGACAGACAAAGATTGGATTCACCGTCCTTTGACCGGTGGACACAGGAGGAACAGAAAACCATGGAAAAAATGGTCCGGCGCATCTTTACCCCGCAGAACCTGAAAGAATTTGCCCTGCTCAATGTGGGAACCCTGCTGGTGGCAGCAGGCGTCTATTTCTTTAAGTTTCCCAACAACTTCTCCACTGGTGGTGTGTCCGGTCTGGCTATTGTGCTGGGACATTACATCGAATGGCTGACACCCGGTACCCTGGTTTCGATTCTGAACTATACGTTGCTGGTGATCGGCTTTCTTGTCTTTGGCCGGGATTTCGGCGCCAAAACAACCTATTCCACTATCGTGATGTCTCTATTCATTCAGTTGATGGAGTTTATCTATCCCATGAGCAAGCCCTTTACCACACAGCCCTTCATGGAACTGCTCTGTGCGGTGGGCCTGCCAGCGGTAGGATCGGCGATTCTTTTCAACATCGAGGCTTCTACCGGCGGCACCGACGTGGTGGCGAAGATCCTGAAAAAATATACCAATATGAACATCGGCCGCGCGCTGCTGGCTTCGGATGCGGTCATTACCCTGTCGGCAGGTGTTGCTTTTGGTATGGAGACCGGCTTGTTCTCTATTTTCGGCCTGATTATCAAGGCCTTTCTGGTGGACAGCGTCATTGAAAGTTTCAATATGTGCAAGTATTTCACCATTGTTACCCAGCATCCCCAGGAGGTCTGTGACTTTATTACCGGTCAGCTTCACCGCAGTGCTACGGTCTTGGAAGGGCAGGGCGCTTTCAGTCATGATGAGCGATCGGTCATTCTGACCGTCATGAACCGTGCTCAGGCCTTTCAGCTGCAAAAGGAGATCCGCCGCACCGACCCCGGCGCCTTTATGATGATTACCAATACCAGTGAAATCATCGGCAAGGGCTTCCGAGGAACCAACTGAGCATAATAAAAGAGGCGTTTTCCAACGGCCATAAGGCCTGGAAGACGCCTCTTTTGTTGTGGTCTTAAACTCAGTCTTCCAACTGCCGCCCCAGGAAGGAAGCAGTGGCTTGGGTGAGTTTGGCCTGCAGTTCGGTGGCGGGGTTGTCACCCAGCAGCATGACACTGCCATTGACATCGCTGCCTGACAGGACGGGGAAGCAGGCACAGGCTCCGCTTACACCTTCCGCTGGAATGAGGGGAGGCGTGCCTGCGGATTCCTTGAGGAAACTCTTTCGGCTGCTGGTCAGCTGTTCCAGCTGATCCGATACCCGCCGTTCCAGGACCTCCCGGCGGGAGACGCCTGCTGCTGCGACCACATGATCCCGGTCGCAGATAAGGGCAGGCAGGCCGCTCATCCGGTAGAGCACATCGGCATAGCTGGAGGCAAAGCCGGACAGCTCACCAATGGGGGAATACTTTTTGAAAATGACCTCACCTTCACCACTGGTATAAATCTCCAGTGCGTCTCCCTCCCGGATGCGCATGGTGCGGCGGATCTCTTTGGGGATGACGACCCTGCCCAGGTCGTCGATTCTTCTCACAATTCCTGTTGCTTTCATGGTTTGCCACTCCTCTGTATTGACGGGCTTTCGAGAGATGTTTCCCGTAAGAAAGTCCGGAATGATGACAGGTGTTTTCTGAGATTACCTGGTTTCCCCATTATTATGAGCAATTTCCATGGCAGTATTCACCGCTTCTGGCAGGAGATTCTTTGACTGGTAATCTGCCTTTTAAAAATATTGGATTTGTGCTATGATAAGATGGAGAGGAGTGATGTGCTAATGTCGTTTTCTGTACAGATTTTTGAACCGGCTGTGTATTCTCTGGTTCATTTTGTGCCTTACCTGCTTCTGGCACTTTATCCAATCCGACATGACCTGCGATTTTCTAAAAAGGTAACCATTCTGGTTATTATTCTTTCTTCCATGTGACAGGTATTTCTTGGTCTGGCGGCTACTTTTTCTCAGGAAAATGTTGGATTGATTTCTTTTAGTGGTACGATCAGTTATGCCATCTGTTATCTGGTGATGGTGAAAACCTCGCCTGGCAAGCTGCTTTTTTCCTTCTGCTGCTCTGCAACTTTGCCAATCTGATTATGATGGC
>CALXFL010000126.1 GCA_944387515.1 uncultured Clostridia bacterium | reverse complement strand
AATATGGCCACTGTCAGCAACTATGTTTCGATGAACTACTCTCTTTTCAGCCTGTTGTTCAAGCAGTACACCGGCAGTAATTTTGTCAGCTATCTGCAAAACCTTCGACTGGAGGAGGCCAAAAAGCTGTTGTTGGAGACAGATTGGAAGGTCAACGAAATCGGCAGCCGGGTGGGCTTCAGCGACGAAAAGCATTTTCTCAAAATGTTCAAGGCGGCAGTGGGTCTTTCGCCTACGGAATGGCGCAAGACCGGTCGGAGAGAAACTGGAGAAGGATGACTTTTCCCATATATTTCATCAAAAAAGCGTTCCCATTGCCCTTTTGGGCAGTGAGAACGCTTTTTTACTTAGCTTTGCACTGTTTCAGTTTCAGCCAGCTGTTTGCGGTATTCAGACGGGGTGACGCCATAGAATTTCTTGAAATAACGGATGTAATTGCGGACATCTGGATAGCCTACTGCACTGCTGATTTCAGCCAATGTTTTTTTGGTATCTCCCATCATATCAATGGAAAGGGTAATGCGGTAGTGATTGAGATATTCCGATACCGTTTTGCCTCGGGACAGCTTGAAAATCTTGTTGAGATAGACTGGGTTGATGGAGAGTGCTTCCGCAATTTCAGGAATGGCAAAATTGCGGCTGTAATTTTCTTCAATATAGGCGATAGCACGGCGTACATACGCATAGGACCGATCTGATATCTTTTCATGGGAGTGAATCAGAGAAAAGAAGTACTCCCGCAGAATCTCGTGACATTCCATCGGCTGAGAAGCCTGGGAAAGCCGGCGGGCAGCGGCTGCAAATTCCTTTTCACCGGCGCTATAATCGCTTTCCAGCAGCCTGCCGAATACCAGACAAAGACAGATCTCTGCGGTCTTTCGCATTTGACGGATTGGGACATCTTCTCGGAGATACCAGCTGCGGTGCCGTTCCAACAGTTTGTCCAGTTGCTCTGGTTCCCGGTTGAAGATGCTCTGTGCCAGGTCATCCAACAGCCTTCCATCTGCATAGGGAATATCCAATTCCTGACCAGTGTAGCTGATGAATGCTTCACTGTCATCTGAAGCATAGGAAAGTCCACGTCGGGCCGTCAAATAGGCTCGATAAAGGTTGGGGGTTTGTTGGTTACAGATGCCCACTGAAAAGCGCATAAAGGAAAGAACCGTTCCCAGAATTGAGGACAACTGGTTGCAAGCCTGTCGGATATGCTGGGCAAATGGACCATTTTCATCTACATCTTCAACTGAACCGGGGCTGTTGAGAAGAAAAATCAAAAATTCTCCGGATACTTCCCATATCGGGCCCAATGTTCCCAGAATATCTCTGCAATTCTGCCGAATGAGCAGCCGTAGTTGTTCCCTTTCCAGATAACTCAGCGTTCCTACCATGGGGCGGATATCCAGCAGCACCACGGCAAAGAGATCATGCGGAAAGTGAAGTCCGCAACGGGTGCATTCCTCCAAGCGATCTGTCAGATTGATATCCCGGTAAATCAATTCAGTCAATAGCTGTTCCTGTGCCAGCGTGCGGCTTCGGCGGTTGGCTTTGGTGAGTTCTGACAATTGGAGGCTGAGAGAATCAATGGCATCTCCCAGTCCCCCATATGGATCTGCCTGGTCATATTCCAGCACGCCCATTTTGCCCAGGAGTGACAAGGCAGGGCGCTGAGCTGATCGGGTATATATCGCTGCCAATCCAGCTGCTATCAGCAATGCGATCAAATATCCACCAGTCAGTAATCCATATCGCCAACCTGTCCGCTGCCAGAATGCGCTCCAGGGAATATATACCGATATGGAGGTGTCGGTGCTTTCAAAGGAACAGGTATCAAAAACATGGGCGGGACGGCTGTCTGCTAGCTGAGTGCCCATCCAGGTGACGGACATATTTTCCAGACCATTGGGAGCCACTGCTGTCAGCAGAGTAGACATCTTGATCTGAATCGATAGAAATCCCTGGCAAGTGGCGTTAAACAGCGGCAGCCGCTGAACATAGCTGGCTACCGTCATGGGGTATTGGACACCATAATAGTGCTTGTAATTTCGATTCAGAATCCAGTGGCTGCTGTTTTTATTTTCATGAAGCTGATCGAGAAAGTCTGGATCAAAATAATCCTCGTAGTCATACATGCCGGTATCGGATACATATACTCGTTGGGATCGTTCAAAAAAGATTTCAACAGATTGGTAGCTGTTATAATCGGTAAAGGAACTGATATCTTGGGTCATGGCTCTCAGAGTATCCAGATCTGCTGAGGGATTCCCCAGTGTGCGCCATACTGACCAGAGATTGCCGGCTGAAACAGCACTTCCTTCCACTGAACTGACGAATTGTGTCAGATTGATAGCGGCTTGCTGCGCTTCCCGGCTGCTTCGTTCCCGTAGCCAGCTGCGCTGCTGCACAAAAATCAGATAAAGCCCGGATAACCATAAAATCGTTAGGGCAATGGCTGCAATACCCCAGAATCGCCGAAAACTATGTGCTTTAATCTGACGGCGCCAGAAGGTGCAGATTTTTTCCAACATGATTGATACGTCTCCTTTATTGGTACGACAGCATTGTTTTCCTGAAAACTATAAGAGATTCTGTTTAAAAGGATTATCTTTTTGATAAAAATATGAGTTGTTTTGTTTATTATAGCAAATTCGTTTCCAAAAATCAATTTTTGAACTTCAAAAATTCCAAATACGCCATTGCAAAATATCAACTTTTTTGATTCCAAAAGGTGAAATAATTGCAATTGTAGAGATAAAAAACTCCATGTTAAAGGGAAACACAGATATTTCAAACAAGAAATTGGGACAAGATGAATAGAATGTTGAATTTTTGTAATTTATTTTTGCTCAAAAAGCTGATAAAATGAGTGCGTGGAAAATAATTCCCCAGAAAGGAGCGATCCCATGACCACCAGTGTAAAGGCGCAGAGTCGTACAGCAGCAGGGTGGAAATACTTTCTCCGCCATAAGTATATGTATCTGATGCTGTTGCCTGCTATTATCTATTATGTGACCTTTCATTATGTCCCCATGGCTGGTGCCATGATGGCCTTCAAGAAATTTAATCCCATGTTGGGTATCTGGGGCAGTCCTTGGGCAGGGTTTACCTATTTTGAACAGTTGTTTGCCATGCCCAAGTTTTATTCGGTATTGTGGAATACCATCTCCATCAGCTTTATTCGCTTGATCTTTGGTTTTCCGTTTCCAATTATCATTGCACTGATGCTCAATGAGCTGAAAAATCAGCGTTTTAAGAAGATCGTCCAAACCTCCATTTATATTCCTCAGTTCATCTCCTGGGTTATTTTGGGCGGTATCATGGTCAATCTGCTCTCTATCAACAACGGTCTGATCAATGGTATCATTAAAGCAATGGGCTTCACGCCCATTGGTTTCCTCACGGATGAAAAGTACTTTGTGGGTACAATGGTTGTGTCGATGATCTGGAAGACCTTCGGATGGAATACGATTCTTTATTTGGCCGCCCTGTCCGGACTGGATCCTCAGCTGTATGAAGCAGCCACTGTGGATGGCGCCAGCCGGTTCAAGCAACTGCTGCATATCACACTGCCTGGTATCATGAGCACCATCGTTATCGTGCTGATTACCCGTATCGGCAGTCTGATGCAGGCCGGATTTGAGCAGATCTTTGTCCTTTATAATCCCGGTGTTTATGGTGTGGCTGATATCATCGATACCTATGTATACCGCATTGGTTTGCAGGAAGGAAAGTTTGAGTTAGCGGCTGCCGTTGGTCTCTTCAAGTCCATTGTCAATTTCCTGCTTGTCATCATTGCCAACAAAGTCGCCCGTATGGCCGGAGAGGAGGGCATTTACTGATGACTGCACATGCTACACGTCACAGCAACAAGATCAAGACCTCCCTGGGCAGCAAGATCTTTGATGTCTGCAACATTGTTATTTTGGGCTTGATTGCCCTTTCCACTATTTATCCGTTCTGGGATTCTTTGGTGGTATCGTTCAGCTCTTTAAAGTCCTATCTTTCCACCAACTTCCATCTCTGGCCTGGTGAATGGTCGCTGGAAGCCTACGCCTATATGTTTGGCAACGAGACTTTGTGGAGCTCTTACCTGAATTCTATCTTTGTCACGGTGGTGGGCACCATTATCAATATGCTGCTGACCATTATGACTGCCTATGTGCTTTCCAAAAAGGATCTGAAGGGACACCGGGTCATCATGTTTGGCGCCGTCTTTACGATGATGTTCTCTGGCGGTATTATTCCTCTTTACATGGTCATCAAGGACCTGAAGATGATGAATACTCTCTGGTCGATGATTATTCCCACTGCGATTTCTACCTACAACTTGATTGTGTTGCGCAACTTCTTTAATGCGTTGCCTCAGAGCGTAGAGGAATCTGCTATGATGGATGGCTGCACGGAAGTGGGTGTGCTGTTCCGTATCGTCATTCCCATCTCCAAGCCTGCTATCACCACCGTAGCACTTTACTATGCGGTGGATCATTGGAACGATTTCTTCTCAGCTGTTATGTACATCAATGAGCAGAAGAAATGGCCTCTTCAGCTCTTCCTTCGCTCCATGCTCTTTGAAAATGACATGGCTTATGCCAGCGGCGGCGAAAGCCTGTATCTGTTGGGGCAGCCGATGAAGATGGCTGCTGTTATGATGGCGATTATTCCCATTATGTGTGTGTACCCTTTCTTCCAGAAGCATTTCGCCAAAGGCGTCATGCTAGGCGCGGTAAAGGGTTGATGCTCAAAATATATACCTGTAAAGGATTCTATTTCTAGTCAGAAAGGATGGTTTCTCATGACCAAGGCAAAACGTACACTGGCTCTTCTTACTGCGATGCTGACAGCTGCGGCACTTGTCTCCTGTGGAGGCAACAAGACAGGCAGCTCCACACCTGCCGGTACCTCTGACCCGGCTACCAGTACTGGCAGCACGGATTCCGGTAAAGTTGTCCCCATCAAGTGGCTCACCACCGGTGACACTGCCGCTGAGGTGATTGAAAGCGGAGACCGGATTGTCGCTGCCATCAATGAAAAATTGGGTATTGATCTGTCGGTTACTTATGTACCGGAAGGAAATACAGAGAAGGTCAACGTTGCCATGGCGTCCGGTGATTTTCCGGATATTGTCACCGGTGCCTATGGAACCTCCGCTACCCAGGGCTGGATTGACAACGGTATGATCATCCCTCTCAACGATTATATGGCCAATCTGCCCGATCTCAACAAGCGGCTCAGTGAAGAATACAGCTGGACGGCTCAGGATGGACAGTTCTACGGCGTTCCTTTCATCACCCAGTACAGCAGCGCCAACGCTCTGATTACCATGAGACAGGATTGGCTGGATAAGCTCAATCTCACCTATCCCACCAATCTTCAGGAATTCAAGGACGTTATGACTGCTTTTACCTTCAATGATCCTGACGGAGATGGCCAGAATAACACCTATGGTTATACCGATGTAAAACCTGCTGGAAACTTTACCTTTGTCTTTGGTGCTTACGGACGGGAGTATGCTGACTTTGCCCTGAATGATGCAGGGGAAGTCATTCCCTGGTTTGAGGATGACTGCTTTGTTCCCGGTATGACCTACATCAAGGATCTGTGGGACAGCGGCGTCATTGATCCCGAATTCATGCTCAATGACAACGCCAAGAAGGAAGAAAAATTTTTCCAGGGTCAGGCTGGCGCCATGATTGGTGCCCTGTACCGCCATGTTACCCGGATTGAGAGCAGCCTTCAGCAGCTCTTCCCTGAAGCCTCCATTGCCTATGGCACTCCGCCCAAAGGAGAGGATGGCTCCTATGGCATGAACCTTCAGGGCAAGAGTGGCATGTTTACCGCTATTACCGCTGCCTGTGAAAATCCTGATAAGGCTGCTGCCTTTATCGACTTTATGCTTTCTGAAGAAGGTAACAACCTGGTTCGGTTGGGCATTGAAGGCACCCATTATACCGTTGCATCTGATGGTTCCATCGAGTATAATGAAGAAGAGAGAGCCAAGGATGCCTTCTCGCCCAATAGCTGGGCTCATGCGTTGGCTTGGGGCACTTTCTACTGGCCTCTGGAATCTGGTTACCTGCCGGAGAATGAACCGGGTCGTGATCGGGCTTTGGAAACCGTAGAGCTGGCCAGTGATGCCCAGCTGCCCAACCTGGTCAAGCAGAAGACATCCGCCGATATTGAGTATGGCTCTGCCTGTGATGATGTCTATAATCAGTATTTCTCGGATATCCTCACCGGCAAATATACCGTGGAGGAAGGCGTTCAGAAGCTGAGTGCAGACTGGCGTGCCGCTGGCGGTGACAAGATTCTGGAAGCAGCCAATGAGGCCTATAAAGCAAACGCTCAGGAATAATCTGTGACATTCCTTGCCGGAGGGCGGGCATTTCGCCCGCTCTCTTTGCCATCTGCGGCAGAAAGGAGCAGCCATGAAAAAACCAAACATCATCTTTATTCTGTCAGACGACCAGGGCGCCTGGGCCATGCATTGTGCCGGGACTCCAGAACTTTCCACTCCTAATCTGGATCGGATTGCTGCAAACGGCTTGCGGTTTGAGAGCTTTTTCTGTGTCTCACCGGTTTGTTCGCCTGCCCGGGCCTCCATTCTTACCGGCAACATTCCCTCTGCTCATGGTGTCCACGACTGGCTTCGTTCCGGAAATGTGGACAAGGCTATGGTGGACCGGCTGGGTATTCAGAATCCCTACGGCGGTTATGCCAGTGAGGATAAACCTATTCAGTACCTGAAGGGCCAGACGACCTATACCGATGTCCTCACCGAAAATGGCTATACCTGCGCCCTGTCTGGAAAGTGGCATCTGGGAGACAGCATGGTGCCGCAGCACGGCTTCCGCTACTGGTATACGATTGGCAAGGGCGGTTGCTTCTACTATCATCCAGACATCATTGAAAACGGGGAAATCCATATGGTGGACGGACAGTATGTGACCGATCTGATCACCGACCGGGCGCTGGATTTTCTGGAAGAACTGAGCGGGAAGGAAGAGCCCTTCTATCTGAGCGTCCACTATACAGCGCCTCACTCTCCCTGGGGAGCGGAGCACCATCCGAAGGAATTCATTGATATGTACGACAGCTGTGATTTTGCCAGTATTCCCGATGTGCCGGACCACCCTGATCTGGCAGTGCCGCCGGTTTATGGTACACCCCGCCGTCACGAGCATCTTCGGGGTTATTTTGCCGCCATTTCCGCCATGGATAAAAACATCGGCCGGATCCTGGACCGGCTGGAGGAAAAGGGAATGGCAGAGGATACCATTGTCGTCTTCACAGCCGATAACGG
>CALXFL010000125.1 GCA_944387515.1 uncultured Clostridia bacterium | reverse complement strand
TTTTTCTTTTCGTTCTTGTTTTCAAACCAAATACCTGCTCTGGCTTAATTGCCGGAGCAGGTTTTTCTACAAGCTGAAGAGAACGCCTTTCTGGCGTTCTCTTTTCTTTTTCCCCCTTAGATTTTGTCGCTTTTGGCTTAGGTTTTGCAAATCCCTTGTTTTCTTTTGGCAGGTATGCTAGGATAAAATCGAAGGATATCTCCCAAACTCGGGAGCTCCGCAGTTCGAAGGTTGCGGAGAAATCCAAGGCAGAAAGGAGGCTTTGTTATGTGGGAATATATCTTTTGGGGCATCATCTTTGTTGCCGCCCTGATTACTGAAGCCGCCACCGTGGCGTTTGTCTCCATCTGGCTGGCTGTGGGCGCACTGATTGCCTTCCTGATCGCTGTGGCAGGCGCATCCTTTTCGATCCAGTGCATTTTCTTTGTGCTGGTTTCGCTGGTGCTCTTCCTCTGCACCCGGCCGCTGGTCAAAAAGCTGGGACGAGGCAAGCGGGTCGCCACCAACGCTGACAGCGTCATCGGGATGGAAGGGATCGTCAAAGAACCTATCCGCCCCCTGAGCACTGGCCGGGTATGTGTGAGAGGCCTGGACTGGTCAGCCCGTACCACCGGAGATGACCAGCAGGTTCCCGCAGGAGCCAGAATTGTGGTGGAGCAGATTCAGGGCGCCACCCTCATCGTCCGTCCCGTCGAGACGGTCGTGGAAGCACAAACCTTTTCATGATAACAAGGAGGATTGAACCATGGATGGATACATTGCATTATTTGTCGCACTGGTACTGATTTTAGTGGTACTGCTTGTGCTGATCGCTAACCTGAAGATCGTTTCCCAGGCCCAGGTCTACGTCATTGAACGGCTGGGTTCCTACCTCACCACCTGGGATACCGGCCTTCATTTCCTCATTCCCTTTATCGACCGGGTCGCAAAGCGGGTTTCCCTGAAGGAAAACGTCGTGGACTTCCCGCCCCAGCCGGTTATCACCAAGGACAACGTCACCATGCAGATTGACACCATCGTCTTCTACCTGGTGTCGGATCCCAAGATGTTCACCTACGGCATCGACCGTCCCATCTCCGCCATTGAAAATCTGACTGCTACCACCCTGCGTAACATCATCGGTGACCTGGATCTGGATGCCACCCTCACCTCCCGTGACGTCATCAACAGCCGGATCACCTCGATTCTGGATGAAGCCACCGACAAGTGGGGCATCAAGGTCACCCGTGTAGAGCTGAAGAACATCATGCCGCCCAGAGAAATCCAGGACGCCATGGAGAAGCAGATGAAGGCCGAGCGGGAACGCCGGGAATCCATCCTCCAGGCCGAAGGCCGCAAGCACAGCCAGATCCTGGTTGCCGAGGGCGAAAAGGAATCCCAGATTCTCCGTGCCCAGGCTGACAAGGAAACCGCTATCCTGCGTGCAGAGGCTGAAAAGGAGAAACAGATCCGAGTGGCAGAAGGCGAGGCACAGGCCATCCTCATGGTACAGCAGGCTCTGGCCGACAGCCTTCGGCTGCTGTCTGAGGCCAATCCCACCGAGAAGGTCCTGACTCTGAAGAGCCTGGAAGCCCTTCAGAAAGTCGCGGACGGCAAGGCCACCAAGATCATTATTCCCAGTGAGATTCAGAACCTGGCCGGGCTCGTCACCTCGGTGAAGGAGCTTGCCTCTGACACCTCCACTGAAGGACAGAAACCGTAATCATGGAAACCTGGCTTCTTTTGGCCATGGGGGCGGCGGCGCTGGCATTGCTGCTGGTGCTGGCCGCCATCCGGCGGCGCCCCGCTGCCAAAAAACGCCGTATCCCCGCCCTGATTCTGGAAAAAGAACAGGACGGGGATACCTTCCTCTTTTTGCTGGAAACGACGGAGGGCACCCTCCGCCAGCCGGTTCCTCTGATGGTCTACCGGGCCTTCCAGCCCGGCGACCGGGGCGAGCTGATTCTTTGGGGAAAAGAATGTATAGGGTTTGTCAAGAACCCCTGAAAGCCGGAAGAAAAGCGTCTTCCGGGGAGAAATGATTGGATTTTTGACATGCACCGCCAATGAAAAGGAGGATGCACCATGACAGTCAAGACAACAGGCAAAACTAGCAGGACAGGGGGCGGCGTCCTCGCCCTGCTGCTGGCGGTCATTCTACTGGCCATCTTCAAGCTGCTTCCCGCCCTTATGAGTTTGATCATGAGTTTTCAGGATTACAGTCCGGTCAGAGGGCTTCTGAACAGTGCCTGGGTGGGATTCGAGAGCTACCAGAGGTTCTTCGCCAGCTACCACTTTTCCGTTCTCGTCAAAAACAGCCTGATGCTGGGGGTGCTCAGCAATCTCCTGCCGCTGGCGCTGGGCACCGTCATTGGCTTCTTCACCGCCCGGCACATCCCGGATAAGCTGGCTGGTATCGGGCTGGCAGGCTGGCTGCTGCCAGTCTTTATTCCCAAACAGATCTACGGCGCCCTGGTGGGCTGGCTGGGCGGTGCCCAGGTACTGGGCATGCCCGGGCCCTCCACTGTGGCCTATCTCGTCTGCAACGGAATTCCGCTGCTCTGCCTCACCGCCTTTGTCACCGGCTGCTGTGGCTGGCTGACCCGACGGCAGAAAAAGGGGCTCAGCGGCGTCCTGATGGGCGGACTTGCCATGGGCGCCATGACGCTGGCCTCCATGTTCTCCCCTGATCGAGAGCTGCTGTCCACCCTTCAGAATTCCCTCAACTATGAGAGCACCGATGTGCTTAACACCTATATCTACCGCACCGGCATGATGGAGGCCGCCTACAGCTCCGCCAGTGCCACCTGGATTACCCTGCTGGCGCTTCAGCTGCCGGGACTGCTCATCGGCACCCTGCTGCTGATGATGGGCCTCCGGTACCTGAAACAGCAAAAACCTCAGGAAGCCGGAACTACCACCTCCCCCGCTGCCATTACCGGAGCAGTGTTGGCGCTGGTAGCGGCGCTGGTCATTACTCTGCTCTTTGTCACCCTGATGCCCGGCAGTCTGCCATCTTCCATCGGTGCGTACCTCTTTTCCAGCATCCTGCGGACGGTGCTGGGTACCGCCGCGGCTCTTGCTCTGATGACGCTGCTGGCCGCCGGCACCCTCAGCCTTCCCCGGGTGGGTCTGATTGTCCCGTTGGTAGTGGTCTGGCTGGGCCAGAACCTGGTAGCAGAGTATATGCTGTTCCGGCAGCTGGGCCTTTATAACACCTATCTGCCCGACGCCATTCTTCAACCGATGAACGGCAGTCTGCTGCTGCCGATGGTGCTGCTGGTCCTGCTGGCAGCGGGAAAGGAAGGATTCTCCCTCCGGAAAGTACTCCCCTTCCTCATCCTGTTCGGTGGACTCTTTGCCGCTCAGATCTGGGGCAGCTCCCTGTACTCCACCGTCTACCTGATGGACCAGGAAAAATATGACCTAGCCATGATGATCAAGGAGCTGGTGATCGTCAACGGCACGCCCACAGCGCCCTCCTTTACAGAGGGCGGCGGTCTGACCCTGCTGCTGAGCCTTTACGGCATCCTGCCGGTAGTGCTGGGCGCCGTCTGTATTGGTCTCTTTGGCTGGCTCGTCCGGCCCAAATCGGAATAACCTGTAAAAAAAGCGGCACCGCTGGGATTTCCAGTGGTGCCGCTCTCTCATTTCATGCCCTGCTGCATCAGCCAGAGTCGCATCATCAGCTTCTGGGGCAACAGCTTTGCTATCAGATGGTGGAGCCGGGGGTACCAGCCGTAGATCGAAAGCGCCCGGCCCTTCCGGGCATCCGCCAGCGCTTTTTCTGCCACCTGCTCCGGTGTGAACCGGCCCACAAACCGGGTAATGGCGTGGGCGCTCTCCACCCGGGCCCGGTCAAACAGCCCGGTGTCCATCCAGCCGGGACAAACCGCCGTCACCGTCACGCCCCGCTCCCGCAGCTCCATTCCCAGCGCCCGGGAGTAGAATCGGACAAAAGCCTTAGAGGACCCGTAGAGGTTCAGCCAGGGCAGCGGCTGGAAGGATGCCTGGGAGGCAATATTCAGCAGATAGCTGCCGGATGGCATCATGGGCAGACAGGTCAGCCCCATGGCCACCACGCCGCCGATATTCAGGTCCAGCATGGCCAGGGAATCCGCCGGAGACAGCTCGTCCCAGCCGCAGAATTTGGCGTAACCGGCGTTGTTGATAAGGTACCGGATTGAGACGTCTTCCCCCTTCAATACCTCGCCCAGCGCTGCGATTTCCTCCCGGCGGGAAAGGTCAGCCATATAGGGCCGGATCCGGCCGGGGTAGGCAGACGCCAGGGCTTCCAGCCCCTCCCGATGGCGGGCCACCGCCCAGATCTCATCCAGGGAGGGATCCGCAGCCAACAGGGCAGTAAAGGCCCGGCCCAGGCCGCCGCTGGCGCCGGTGATAATGGCGATGGTTTTCATGGGGTTCTCCTTTCAGCGTCCCTTCCGGGATCAATCCTTCTTCGGCTGGCCGTAGTAGGCGTTTGCGCCGTGCTTACGCAGGTAGTGCTTGTCCAGCAGCTCCTGCTGCATGGGAGCGGTGCGGCCCAGCATCTCGGTATGGAAGGCCATCATGGCAATCTCCTCCAGCACCACGGCGTTGTGGACGGCCTCCTCAGAGCTGCCGCCCCAGGTAAAGGGGCCGTGACTCTGAACCAGTACTGCGGGCATATCCATCGGGTTCCGTCCGGCGAAGGTCTCCACAATGACGCTGCCGGTGTTGGCCTCATAGGCCCCGGCGATCTCCTCGGGGGTCATCAGACGGGTGCAGGGCACCTCACCGTAGAAATAGTCCCCCTGGGTGGTGCCGTAGGCGGGAATGCCCCGTCCGGCCTGGGCGAAGATGGTCGCCCACCGGGAATGGGTGTGCACCACGCCCCCGATCTCCGGGAAATGCCGGTACAGCTCCAGATGAGTGGGGGTGTCCGAGGAGGGATTCAGCTCCCCGTCCACCACCTTTCCGGTGGCCAGCTCCACCACTACCATGTCCTCCGACTTCATCTCCTCATAGGAGACGCCGGACGGCTTGATGACCACCAATCCCCGCTCCCGATCAATGCCGCTGACATTGCCCCAGGTAAAGGTCACCAGTCCGTGGCGGGGCAGCAGCAGGTTTGCCGCCCACACCGCCTGTTTCAGCTTCTTCAGCATCCGGATTCTCCTTTCTCCAGGGCCGCCTTGCGGATCGCCTTCAGTTCCTTCATCACGTTGTCGCCACCCAGGCCGAAATAATCGTGGAGACGGTTGTAGGCGGCATAGAGCTTGTCATAGACAGCCATATGCTCGGGGATGGGGGTATAGACCACATCCTTCAGTTTGCCCATGACAGGGGCTGCTTCATACACCGAATCGTAGCCACCGGCAGCTTTTCCTGCAGCCACGGCGCCAAAAATAGCGGCGCCCAGCGCCGGGCCCTGAGCCGAACCGGCAATATGGATGGGCATGCCGATGATGTCAGCGTAAATCTGCATCGTCATCGGGTCCTTCTGGGAGATGCCGCCCGAAGCGTAGAACTCCTCTACCGGCACGCCGCCAGCCCGGAAGGTCTCAATGATCTTGCGGGTGCCAAAGGCAGTGGCCTCAATCAGGGCACGGTAGATCTCCTCGGGGCGGGTCTGGAGGGTCATGCCCAGCATCAGACCGGTCAGGTCCACGTCCACCAGCACCGACCGGTTGCCGTTCCACCAGTCCAGTGCCACCAGGCCGCTTTCACCAGGCGCCAGCTTCTCCGCCTTGCTGCGGAGGTACTGATGGATGCCCATGCCGGTGGCTTTCGCTTCCTCCCAGTAGGAGCCGGGCAGGCAGTTGTCAATGAACCAGGCAAAATGGTCTCCCACACAGGACTGACCGGCCTCGTAGCCGAAATAGCCAGGCAGGATGCCGTCCTCTACCACGCCGCAGATACCGGGCACCAGTGCCTCATGGTCAGCCATAATCATATGGCAGGTGGAGGTGCCCATAATGGCCAGCATCTTGCCGGGGCCATCGATCTTCACCGCCGGTACGCAAACATGGGCGTCTACGTTGCCCACTGCTACCGCGGTACCAGGGCACAGGCCGGTCAGAGTCGATGCGGCCGGGGTGATCTCACCGGCCTTGCTGCCCAGAGGGGTGATGGGACAGCAGAGCTTCTCCTCCACCACCCGTTCCAGACGGGGATCCAGTGCCTTGAAGAAGTCCGGGGTGGGGTATCCATCCTGCTTGTGCCAGATGGCCTTGTAGCCCGCGGTGCAGCTGTTGCGGGTCTGGACACCGGTCAGCCGCCAGATCACCCAGTCGGCGGCCTCCATGAAGAAATCCATCTCCTTGTAGACGCCCTCGTCCTCGTCCAGAATCTGCCACAGCTTGGGGATGACCCATTCGGAGGAGATCTTGCCGCCATAACGGGGCAGCCACTTCTCTCCCCGGGCAGCGGCAATCTCGTTGAGCTGGTTGGCCTTGTCCTGGGCAGCGTGGTGCTTCCACAGCTTCACATAGGCGTGGGGGTTACTGACATACTCAGGCAGGAAGCAAAGCGGGGTACCGTCCGCCTTGACCGGCATGACGGTGCAGGCGGTGAAGTCGATGCCGACACCAATGACATCCTTTGCCGCCACGCCGGCCTCTTTCAGTACAGCGGGAATGGTATGGGACAGAACGTCCAGATAGTCCTGGGGATGCTGGAGCGCCCAGTCAGGCATCAGCGGGGTGCCATCCGGCAGCGCCCGGTCCATCACCGCATGGGGATAGTTCAGTACGCTGGATGCCAGCTCCTCACCGGTGGAGACGTTCACGAGCACAGCCCTGCCAGAAAGCGTCCCGAAATCCACACCAATTGAATACTTTGCCATAGAAATACCTCCTTATTTCAAGCCGCAATGATCCGGCCGGGAAGCAGGACTCCCCTGCCGGAAGTCATTACAGAACTCCATAAACATCAGTTAGACAAATGCCTCTTAAAGAGGCATTTCTGTCTGGAATTGACTTTTTCATACCAACCATGTCAGTTGTAAAAATGCGCTCGGATCTTTCTCATTTCCTGCCAGACATTGTCACAATAGTTACTTACCAGTACAGAAATCATACCATTATTGGGATTGTACTCCGAAAAAAAGCTGACACCGGGGTCGCAGCCCTGAAAATAGACGTAATCTTCCCCGTTCGGATTGTCAATGATCCACACACCGTAGCCATAGTAACCTTCCTCGGCATCGAAGCCATCCCCGCTTTGCTTCGTAAACATCCGGGTACGCAATTCCCTGGAAATGAGCTTTCCATCAAGCAGATTTCGCCAAAAAGAAACGATGTCCGGCACCGTGATAAAGGCACCTCCGGCTCCGGTTCCTTTGGCATCTACCGAAAA